>DASULL010000113.1:0-3123 GCA_036278215.1 Gammaproteobacteria bacterium
CGCGGTGGCGAGCTCTAGCGACTAAGCTCCTGGCCGTGCAGCAGGAAGAATCGCTTCCTATAGAAGAAGCCTCCTCTTCCTCTGTGGCCCTCGGTGTCTCTGTGGTGAATCCGTCATTGGTCGCTAAAGGCGGCACCGTTCAGACGGTGGCGCCAAACCGCCCACAAACCCTTTGTGTTTCTTCGTGTCCTTTGTGCCTTCGTGGTAAGCCTCACCCCGCCGGCGCGCGCAGGGTTTCCAGCGGCCAGCGCGCAGTCGGCGAGAAATCCAGCGACGAGCGCTCGTCTGCCTGCAGGCGGCAGAAACCGGCGTAGGCCACCATTGCCCCGTTATCGGTGCAGAGAATAGGCCGCGGGTAGTACACCGACACGCCAAGACGCTCCCCCAGTTCACGCAGCTGAGTCCGCAGCGCTTGGTTGGCACCGACACCGCCGGCGATCACCAGGCGGGTAACGCCGGTCTGCTCCAAGGCCCGACGACACTTGATGACGAGCGTATCCACCACCGCATCCTGGAACGCCCGGGCGATGTCGGCACGCGCCTCCGCCTGGTGCGAGCGGATGGTATTGAGGGCGAAAGTCTTCAGGCCGCTGAAACTGAAGTCGAGGCCAGGCCGGTCGGTCATCGGGCGTGGAAATTGGAATCGCGCCGGATCACCCTCACGCGCCAGCGCCTCCAGCGCCGGTCCGCCAGGGTAAGGCAGCTCCAGCAGTTTGGCAGTCTTGTCGAAAGCTTCGCCGGCGGCATCGTCCAGCGATTCTCCCAGCAGCCGATAGCGGCCGATACCGGCGACCTGCACCAGCATGGTATGACCACCCGAAACCAGCAGAGCAATGAACGGAAACTCCGGCGCCGGATCTTCCAGCATCGGCGCCAGCAGATGAGCTTCCATGTGGTGCACACCGACGGCCGGAATATTCAGGGTCCAAGCCAAGCTGCGCGCCAGCGCCGCGCCCACCATCAGCGCCCCCACCAATCCCGGCCCACGGGTGTAGGCGATGCCGTCCAGGTCGCGCCGATCCATGCCGGCATCCGCCAGCACCTCGGCGATCAGCGGCAGCAGCCGTCGTACATGATCGCGCGAAGCCAGCTCGGGCACGACACCGCCATAACGGGCGTGCAAGGCAATCTGGCTGTGTATCCGATGCGCGCGCAGCCCGCCGGGCTCGCCATAGATGGCCACCCCGGTTTCATCACAAGAGGTTTCAATACCTAGAACTTGCACGTTGAGACGCCCTGCTGTTTTGCAATTTTCCAACTCAGTGTTTAGAATACCGCGCCCACTGGAGAGATTCCTCCAGTTAACCTCAATTTCTGTTTAAGGAAGGTGTGAGCTTACATGCCCATCGTTAAGGTCCGGGAGAACGAGCCCTTCGAGGTCGCTCTGCGTCGCTTCAAGCGCTCTTGTGAAAAAGCCGGCGTGCTGTCCGAAGTCCGCCGCCGCGAGTTCTACGAGAAGCCGACCCAGGAGCGCAAGCGCAAAGCCGCCGCTGCGGTGAAGCGCCACATGAAGCGGCTCTCCCGCGAACAGGCACGTCGCACCCGCCTGTACTGAGCACTCGGACGCTCTCTATGAGCGAGCTCAAGCTCCGCATCAACGAGTCCATCAAGGCTGCCATGCGTGCCGGCGAGAAAGATCGTCTTGGCACGCTGCGCTTAATCAGCGCCGCCCTCAAACAGCGTGAGATCGACGAGCGCATTGAGTTGAGCGACGCTGAGGTGCTGGCGACGCTGTCGAAAATGATCAAGCAGCGACGAGAGTCGATTGGTCACTTCGAGCAGGCTGGGCGTACCGAGTTGGCTGCGCAAGAGTATGCGGAGATCGCCATCATCAGCGAGTTCCTGCCGGAACCGCTGGCCGAGGCTGAGCTCGATCGCCTCATCAACCAAGCCATCACCGAAACCGGCGCAACCGGCATTCGCGACATGGGCAAAGTGATGAATCTCCTGCGGCCGCAGCTCCAAGGCCGCGCCGATCCCGCCGCCGTCAGTGCGCGCGTAAAAGAACGACTGAACGCTTAGGATTCCTCCTTCTTTCTCGCGGACTCCAAGCGCGTCACAAGCAGTTTGTGGTGCCTGGGCTAAGCTTAGGCCTGTTTTCAGCAGACCCGCGCAAACCTGCGCAGGCAGCCATTAAAGATGGCGAGCTGCAGGAATAGGCTCTTACAGCGCGCCGCAACCGGCGCCGCTACCACAATAAGCGCACGCTATGGCTGGCCGAATCCCCGATCAATTCATTGACGAGCTGATGAACCGCGTTGACATCGTCGACGTGATCGGCGACCGGCTGGAATTGCGACGCGTCGGCAGCAATCACCACGCGCTGTGCCCTTTCCACTCGGAAAAGACCCCGTCCTTCACGGTCAGCGCGACCAAGCAGTTCTACCACTGCTTCGGCTGCGGCGCACACGGCACCGCCATCCGCTTCCTGATGGAGTATGACCGGATGGCATTCCGCGACGCGGTGGAGTATCTTGCCCGCCGCGTCGGCATGGAGCTACCGCAGGGCGTACGCGATGAAGCGGCGGAACAACTGGCGCCGTTGTATGAGGTTCTGGGTCGCGCCATGCAACAATATCGGCAATGGCTACGCCGCCACCCTAAGCGCGACTTGGCGGTGGACTATCTCAAGCAGCGCGGTTTGAGTGGCGAGATCGCCGCAGAATATGGACTCGGCTTTGCCCCGCCCGGCAGCAACAATTTGCTACGCGCTTTGCGCGATCAAAAACTGCTGATCGCAGCAGGACTAGCGGGCAAAGGCGAGAGCGACGTCTACGACCGTTTCCGCCAACGCATCATGTTCCCGATCCGCGACCGGCGCGGCCGGGTAGTGGGTTTCGGCGGCCGCATTCTCGGCGATGGCGAGCCGAAGTACCTGAACTCACCGGAAACGCCGGTGTTCCATAAAGGCAGGGAACTCTACGGCTTATACGAATGTCTGCAGGTTAGCTCGCGGCCGGAACGACTGATCGTGGTCGAAGGCTACATGGATGTGGTAGCGCTGGCCCAGTTTGGCTTGCGTGAAGCAGTCGCCACCTTGGGCACCGCGACTTCCACCCAGCAGGTGGAACGATTGTTCCAGAACACGTCGAATGTCGTGTTCTGCTTCGATGGCGACCGCGC
>DASULL010000114.1:0-2249 GCA_036278215.1 Gammaproteobacteria bacterium
AATGCGCTGTTCGCGCTGCTGCTGGCCGCGCAAATCGCGCCGAAGTTCATGACGGCGGCGAAAAAATGGCGCAACCAGGCGATAGGCCCCGTATTGCTCGGCATCTGCGGGATCGCGGCCGCTACCCAACTGGGCCGCCACAGCGGCGGCTTCGCCATGCAGCAGACCCTGCTGTTCGAGGGAGTACTGCTGATTTCCCTGCTCATGCTGTTCATGGGCGGACGCATCATCGCGCCGGCGGTGGCCGGGCACTTTCACCAGCTGGGTCAGGAACTCGACGCCCGGGTCCAGCCCCGCATCGAAGGCGGCCTGATCGTCGCCATGGCAGCCGCCATCCTGCTGTATCCGCTGCCTCTGGGCCGGTTGCCGGCAAGCTTGGCGCTTGCCGTCGCTGGCGTGCTGACGGCGGTGCGGCTGGCACGCTGGCGTTTGTGGCGATGCGGCGCTCGACCCGACCTGCTCTGTCTGGGTGCAGGCTACGCCTGGCTTGCGCTCGGCCTGCTGCTGCTTGCTGTCGCCATTCACAGCGAACTCTACCGACCGATGGCACTGCACGTGATCACCATCGGCGCGCTGGGCTCGCTTTCCCTTGGCGTCATGGCGCGCACCCGCCTGCAACGGGCTAAAGCCGACCCGGCCAAATCGCCGTTGATCATCGCAGGCACGGTTTTGATCGGGCTGGCCACCCTCGCCCGCGCTGTGACGGGTCTGGGTCTGCTCGATACCCTCACCCTGCTCTGGCTGGCGGCACTGGCCTGGTCGCTGGCATTTCTGCTGCTGCTGCGTCTGCTGTTCAATACGCCGGCCCGCTGAGCCGGTTGCCTCAGGCGCCCGGACTGCTGGCAGAAACAGGCTAGTAGCCCACGGCAAGGCGACAAGCTCGCTTGTTTTTCTATATCCCCGCTGTGGCATCGGTCAGCGGTTGAAGCGGCTGCTGCTGGCATCCATTGCTTTTGCCTGACGGCCGATCGCGCCGCGCCGGGTTATCTGGCGGCAATCTTCGAGCCGGGCCGGACTTTGCGATCCGGCGTCCGTACGGTCTGCCCACTGCACTGGTCGAGCTCCTGCGGCGACTGCTGCGGCAGTAAAAATCCGCTGCGCTTTGGGCGGTGCCTGAGGCTTGACAGCCGGGCCAAAAGAACGCCGCAAAGTTGCTCCACAGCAAGGCGGCAAAGGCGCTTCTGCCCTATGCTGCGACGGCTTGCGCCCATAGTGTAAGCTACTGTGAGTCCAATAGTTTATAAGTGCTCGAACGGCGCCCCTTAATCGTTCGAGAAAGGACCAATTCCAGTTACACTCTCAGCTTATGCGCCGGCGGGCCGCGCGCGTTGATCGGGACTTTGCCGAAACACGCTGCATCCGTCTCTAAGCTGTGAAAACTTCTCAGCCAACGCCCTTTGAATGGAGAGGGAGATTGTGACGTGACCCAGCCCAACATCATTGTGACGAGCAACGATCTGGAGCGACTGGAGCAGCTGCTCAGCAAAAGCCCCGCCAAGGATCTACCGGGCGTGGACAGCCTCTGGCGCGAGCTGGAGCGTGCCGAGGTCGTCTCGCCGGATCAGGTGCCGCCTGGCGTGGTAACCATGCACTCGACCGTGCAGTTCGTCGAAGAAGACACCCGCAAGACCCACGAAATGACTCTGGTCTATCCCCAGGACATCGATGGCACGCCGGGCAAGGTGTCGATACTTGCGCCGGTCGGCAGCGCGCTGCTTGGTCTGTCGGAAGGCCAGGAAATCGAATGGTCGCGGCCGGGCGGCGGTGTCATTCGTCTGCGGGTAGAGCGCGTAACGTATCAGCCCGAAGCCTCGGGCGCGAGTGCCCGGGAATGAGACCGGAATACTGGCTTCATCCAGGCCGGGGCCGTGGTCTTGTCTCGCCACGGCGGACCGTTTTGCTTTTCCAGATCTCGCGGCTAGTTACCGCATGAAACTCCGCGGCCGAAACTCCCGCCGCACGGCGCCGCTCTCGCAAGGGCGACACCTCATCTCACCGTAGCCCTGCCGGGGCCGACGGGTGAGCCGACCCGGCGCCGGCTTCTGTCCGCAGAAACTTCCGCAATCGGTTGTCATAGACAATAGACGGAGCGCTGTGCGCTAGCAGCTGCTGCGGGCGCCGATGGATCGGCAGCACTGGCGGCAATGGCGATACGACACCTCATCGTGGCGCCATTGCCCATATATCCAGAACAGGCCTCCCGATCACGCTCGCCCAGCGGAACCAGCCCTTCGAGACGCAAAACGGCG
>DASULL010000115.1:0-4952 GCA_036278215.1 Gammaproteobacteria bacterium
AGCGTGCCGACGCGGCAGGCGGAACCACGACGTTTGGCAGCAGCCACGGCGTCGCAAGCAGCGCCAAGCCGGCAGCGGCGAGCGCCACTTGCGGCAGCGGGGGCAGGGCCGCCAGCAGCCCGGCGACACTGCCCCAGGCAACGAGGCCGCACGCCAGCGATGCCTGCCAGGGCCAGCGAAGGCTTGCCCAGGAGTAGGCAATCCCAAACGCCAGCAGCCCCGCGACGCCGGAAATTGCCGCCAGCGCCGCCAGTGCCCCGAACTGCTGTCCCTGCTCCAGCGCGATGAATACGACAATCGGCCCAGTAACCACCGGAAACCCGCCGAGCAGCCCGGCAATCCGCGACCCCCAGCGGCGGCCCGCCATGGTAACGGCAGCAATGAACAGCGGGACGATGGCCAACTTCAGAATAAGCAACGTACTTTATCCTTCGTCAGTTTATTAGGGCCGCTTTGCCGGCCTGATGCTCGCTCGCCCGGCTGGGCTTCGTTGCAGCCGTTACCAAGCCTGCTGGCGCGGCGCAGGAACGAATTGGACAGTTACTCAAGGGATGCAGTGCTGTGAACCAAGGGAGTGCCTCACGAACCGGCGCCTCACCCAGATCCAGGGCAGCTTTGCGGCGGCCGGCACAGCGCTTTTCAAGGGCTGGATAATTTCATCAGGATCAGCCCTGAAATAACCAGAACTGCCGCACCGATCCGCATGGCGTTGACCGGCTCGGCCAGGAAGACGACACCGACGGCGAAAGCCCCTACTGCCCCTATGCCAGTCCACACGGTGTAAGCGGTCCCAAGAGGAAGGGTGCGCATGGAAACGGACAGCAGCCAGAAGCTGACCACCATGGCGGCTAAGGTAACGAGCGACGGGAGCAGCCTGGTGAAGCCCTCGGACTGCTTCATTGAATAAGCCCAGACGACTTCGAGCAGACCAGCGATGAACAGATAAACCCAGGCCATAGGTCCTACCTCTTTTCCTAGGACCAGGCCGGCCTGGACATTTTTCCCGTTGCGGGGGAGGTCGTTCCTCCTACGGCGGCCGATTCTAAGGCCGGGTCTGGAGGGTTTCAACAGCCCCAGGCTGCAGCCCCTCCCCTGCCGATTGAAGGTGATTACAAGCCTCCGCCCCAATCTCTGCAGCCATCTCCTGGGTCGGCCACAACCGGCTTACCGCAAGTATCGCCAAGGCTGTTTAGCTAGGAGACCAGCCGCGTGACCATCGCCTACAGCACCCGGCAACCCTGTGATGAGGCCCGCATCGAAGCGCGCCGCACGATCCCTTGTCCCCAGCGCGACAAGCCCTGGGTGCTGGTGACGGCCATTTTGGGATCTAGCCTCGCCTTTATCGAAGGCTCAGTCGTTAATCTTGCTTTACCGGCGGTTCAAACCGATCTGGCGGCGCAGTCTACCGAGCTGCAATGGGTGGTTAACGCCTACTTGCTGACCCTCGGCTCTTTCATGCTGATCGGCGGTTCGCTCGGCGACCGCTACGGCCTGCGGCGGGTGTTCGTGCTGGGCACGGGCATTTTCGGCATCGGCGCGCTTGCCTGTGCGGCTGCGCCTTCGCTGCCGCTGCTAGTTGCCGCGCGCGCAATACAGGGTCTTGGTGGCGCCCTGCTGGTTCCGACCAGCCTGGCGCTGATCGGCAGCCACTTCAACGACGCGGAGCGCGGGCGCGCAATCGGCACATGGGCGGGAGCCTCGGCGCTGACAACGGCCATCGGCCCTGTCCTCGGCGGCTGGCTGGTCGATCAATGGGACTGGCCGGCGGTGTTTCTGCTTATACCGCCGCTGGCGGCATTGACCATCGCCATCGCCCTCTGGCGCGTACCGGCAAGCCCGGCCAGCAGTGAGCAGCGGCTCGACTATCCGGGCGCGCTGCTGCTGGCCGGCTCGCTGGCTCTGCTGATCTATGCGCTGGTAACACCTGCGGCTCAATGGCAGAAAGCACTGCTCTTCAGCAGCGCGCTCGGCCTGGGAGCAATGTTCCTATGGCGCGAGTGGCACAGCGCCGCGCCCATGCTGCCGCTGGGTTTATTCCGGTCGCCTACGTTCAGCGGCGCCAACCTGATGACGCTGCTGCTGTACTGCGCCTTGAATGGCGCTCTGTATTTCCTGCCGTTCAACCTGATTCAGGTACAGGGCTATTCGGCGGTACAAGCTGGCGCAGCGTTCCTGCCGTTCTCCCTGATACTCGGCTTCGGCTCGACCTTTGCCGGTGGCCTGATCCGCAAATTCAACCCCCGCATGATCCTGACGGTTGGCCCGCTAATGGCCGCGCTTGGCTTCTTCGCCTTGGCACTGCCCGGAGAGCACGCCGCATTCATTACCGGTTTTCTGCCTGGCATTGTGCTCATCGGGATCGGGATGACTTTGAGCGTGGCGCCGCTGACGACGGTGGTCATGGGTTCGGTAGACAGCCAGCAGGCCGGCACCGCCTCCGGCGTCAACAATACTGCGGCACGCTTGGCCGGGGTGCTTGCGGTGGCGGTACTGACCGCGGTTGCGGTCGGCTACTTTGCCGGCGCCCTCGACAGCCGCTTACAGCAAACTGGGGCACCGGCAGGCTTGATCGAGCACCTAAGCCGTCATGCGTCGCAACTGGCCGAGCTCAAGCCGCCCGCCGGGCTATCGGAAGCCGCTACTGCCGCCATCGAGGAAGCAATTGCCCGGGCCTACATCGACGCCTTCCGGGTGCTGATGGTCATTTGCGGTTCGCTTGCCGTTCTCAGCAGCTTGATCGCATGGCTTTCTCTGGCAGGGAACAGTGGCGCTGCTGCCAGAAAAAACGCAATGCCATGATGAGCAACGGTCCGAAACAGCTACCCCGCCCTCTCCTCGCAACCGCCTGCCGCAGACAGGCTGGTGCCCGTGCAGTGAGGCCTAACGTTTTTTGAGCGTCGTTAATCTTCGTGTTTTTGTCTTGGCTTGGTCTGCCCCGACCCCAACATCGGACGGCAGGCAGTACCCGGCGGTTTATTCCATGTCACGAGAATGATGCCGATGACCCTCAAGCTGCGCTCTGTGCTCGTCTTTTCTCTGACTCTTATCGGCTTCTCTCCGGCCGTATTCGCCCATCCCGGCCATGGCTTGGAAGGCAATCTTCTGACCGGGCTGCTGCACCCGCTGACCGGCCTGGACCATCTGCTGGCAATGCTCGCGGTGGGTATGTACGCCGCGCAACGCGGTGACCGCTCGCTCTGGGCAGTGCCGGCGATGTTCGTCAGCTGCGCCGGACTGGGCGCCGCACTTGCCATGACAGGCTTCGCGCTGCCGCTGCTGGAGACGGGTATCGCCGCTTCGGTGCTGGTATTCGGGCTGCTGCTGTGCCTGGGTGCGCGGCTGGCCCTACCCGGTGGCATCGCTCTGGCCGCCGGTTTTGCCCTGTTTCATGGCTTTGCCCACGGCGCTGCAGCGCCGGCAGGCGCCGGACTGAGCTACGCCTTGGGTTTTCTCACCGCTACCGCTCTGCTGCACGCCGGCGGCATCGCTCTGGCAAGCCTGCTGCGGGCACCACGCCTGCTACGGATGGCTGGTGGTGCAATTGCCGCTGTCGGCGTGCTGTTGCTGGCCGCCTAGTGAACGCCGCGCGGCCGCAGGCTGCCGGCTGGCAAGCACATCTTCAGTTGGGCTTTCGCCGCTCCGGCGCACGCACTGTACTGGCCGAGCGCCGCCATCTGGGCCCGCTGCGGGTGCAACGGCCGTTTTACCCGGAGGGCGGGCTCTGTCACTGCTACCTGATCCATCCACCCGGTGGCGTGGTCGGCGGCGATCGGCTCGAGCTGGAGGTGCGCTGCGAACCGGGAGCGCAAGCGCTGCTCACCACCCCGGGGGCCGGCAAGTTCTACCGCAGCGCCGGGCCCATCGCCGAGCAACGGCAGCATCTGGCGGTGGCCGCCGGCGCCAGTCTGGAGTGGCTGCCACAGGAGCAGATCGTCTTTGACGCCGCCCGGGCGGAGAGTTACACCCGAGTCGAGCTGGAGGTTGGGGCGCGTTTTCTCGGCTGGGAAATCACCTGCCTGGGACGGCCGGCCAGCGGCGAGCGCTGGCAACACGGCCATTGGCGCAGCCGCTTCGAGCTCTATCGCAGCGGCCAGCCGCTGCTGATCGAGCGCTGCCGCTATCGGGGGGGCAGCGCGGCGCTTACCGCCGCCTGGGGTTTGGCCGGCTTTCCGCTGCAAGCCTTCATGGTGGTGAGCAATACCAGTGCCGCACAGCTGGAGCTGAGCCGGTCCCGGCTAATGGCGGCGGCGGACGAGCGGCTGGCGCTGACGCGGCTACACGATGTGTTGATCTGCCGCTATATGGGCCACAGCGCCGAGCGGGCCAGGGCTCTCTTTAGCGAGCTCTGGGCGCTGGTGCGGCCCGACTGGCTGGCGCGGCCGGCGCTGCCGCCACGCATCTGGGCGACTTGAAAAGGGACGCTGCCCGACTCAACCACACAGTACTACGGCGTCGCTGTACTGAGGGAGACGATCCGGTGGAACTGACTCCCCGCGAGAAGGACAAGCTGCTGCTGTTCACCGCCGCGCTGCTGGCCGAGCGGCGCAAAGCCCGCGGCCTCAAGCTCAACTACCCCGAGGCGGTTGCCTACATCTCCGCCGCCATCCTCGAGGGCGCCCGCGACGGCCGCAGCGTGGCCGAGCTGATGAGCGACGCTGCCCAACTGCTCAGCCGCGACGACGTCATGGAGGGCATCCCCGAACTTATCCCCCAGGTCCAGGTGGAAGCCACCTTTCCGGACGGCACCAAGCTGGTGACCGTCCATAACCCCATCGTCTGAGGGACCGCGCCATGATTCCCGGTGAAATCTTCCCCGAAGCCGGCGAGATCAGCCTCAACGGGGGTCGCCGCACCGTGACTCTGCAGGTCGCCAACAGCGGCGATCGCCCCATCCAGGTCGGCTCCCACTACCACTTCTTCGAGACCAACAACGCGCTCATCTTCGATCGCGC
>DASULL010000116.1:0-5184 GCA_036278215.1 Gammaproteobacteria bacterium
CTGCATCTCAGCCTGCAGCCTGACAGAGGTGATGGCACCAACGGTAGTTTCTCGGAGCAGATGCCATCTGGCTGCCGTTCCGTGCTGCTTGTGCCCTGCCAGCACGCGCCGCAGTTGCGCCACGGCGGCAATGAAGGCTACTCGGCGGCGCTTGCAACGTGCACGTCCTGCGCATCTTCCCCAATGAAGCCAGCTGCCTGCGCCTGGTGTGCCCCCTCGCCCTCGAAATCGACGAGGACTGGCTTGAGGACAATCGCAACCTGAACATGAATCTGCTCAAGGAGCATAAGAAGGGGCAGCTACAGCAACTGGCCACTGCGGCCTAACCAGCTCCGCTGCCATGACCCACGACCGCCCGTTTTTGCACAACTTCACGCACAACCCTTTCGCACCAGTCACGGCATCACACGAACCGCCCGACCCAGCTACAGCCAAGATGGGTATTGGCTCTTTTGGGCCGCGGCCGACCTCGTGATACGGGCTGAATAGCACGCTGCCGGTTGCCGAAACGACAACCGGCAGCGCGTATCCGTCCTGTAGGGAGTGCTGAGGCAGGTCAGAAGGGCGTATGGCTAGAACAGCTGGCCCGGCAGCCACAGCGCGATCGCGGGGAACATCGCCACGATCAGCAGTCCGAGCAGAATCACTCCCACATAAGGAATCGCGGAGCGGTAAATATCGCCCATGGTGATTCCTGCCGGCGCCACCCCTTTCAAGTAAAACAGGTTGAACCCAAAAGGCGGGGTCATGTAGCCGATCTCGATCATGATGATAAACATCACGCCAAACCAGATCGGATCGATGCCGTGCATGTCGACGATGGGCATAAATATCGGGAGCGTGATCAGCATGATCCCGATTGGGTCCAGCACCATGCCCAGGAAGAAGATCAAGCCGAGCATCGCCGCCAGCGCGCCCCATTCCCCTCCGGGGATGTAGTTGACGAGCCCCATGATCATGTCCTGGGCCCCCATCGCGTTGTAAGCGGTGCTGAACGCATGAGAGGCCATGAAGATCCACATGATCATGCCGGAGATCCTTAGCGTCTCCTGCCCGGCCTCGGCGATCATCTTCCACGACAGATCGCGGCTCACGAAGGCGCAAAACAGCGCGCCCAGAACACCAACGGCCGCCCCTTCAGTCGGAGTCGCAATACCACTGAGTATGGAGCCGAGCACCATGACAACAACGACGATCGGCAGCAATACGGCACGCACCGCAGCCAGCTTTTCTCGCCAAGTGCCGCGCTCCTCCTTGGGCAGTGCCGGGCCCATCTCCGGCTGGAAATAGCAGCGGATGCCGATGTACAGCGACACCAGAACAGCAAGTAGCAGACCGGGCAGCACGCCGGCGGCGAACAGACTGCCGACCGACACCCCGGTGCTCAGGCAGAAGATGATCATGGCGACGCTGGGTGGAAGCAGAATTCCAAAGCCGCCGCCGGCATTGATGGCGCCGAGCACCATCTCCTTGTCGTAGTTGCGCTCCAACATCGCCGGCAGGGCGACTGTGCCCATGGCAACGACGGCGGCAGCGCTGACACCGACCATGGCGCCGAACATGGTGCAGATGACCACCGTGCCGATAGCCAAGCCGCCGCGTAATCCGCCCATCCACAGGTGCATCATGCGGTAGAGAGCTTGCGACACACTGGTCTGGGCAAGAATCAGCGCCATCAGGACGAACAGCGGGATGGCGACCAGCGTGAAGCTGTTCATGGTGGTCCAGATGCGTCCGCTCACCATGAAGAATCCGTCCATTCCCCACGTGAAGTAGAGGAATATCGCCGACACGCCGCCGAGGACGAACGCCAGCGGCGCGCCAAGGAAAACGAAGAAGAGCAACGATCCGAAGAACAGGAGCGTCATTATCCCAGGAGTCATGCTTCCCCCTTTTCTTCATGCAGCCGGTACTCGACACCCTGCGCATCGCCAAAGAGACTACGAAGGTCGTGCACGAGCTTGACGATGCCTTGCAACAGCAGCAGCACCGTTCCTATCGGGATCGTCAGCTTGAGCGGCCAGATCGGAGGGTTCCATGCCGAATGGCTGGTCTCCAGGCGGCTTATCGCCTCCTCGGCCATGGCCCAGCCTTCTTTCAGCAGCACCAGCATGAACACGAAGAAAAACACTGAAGTAACGACGTCGACGGCAGCTTTCCTCTTCGGCGAAAACCGCGAATAGAAGATGTCGACGCTGACATGGCTCTTGTGCACGAGCAGATAGCCGCCGGAGAGCATGATGTACGCACCGAACAGCATTTGGGTCAGTTCCGTGGCCCATACCGTCGGCGCCGAGAAGACATAGCGCGCAATGACCTCCAGCAACAGCAGCAGGAACATCACGAGCGCCAGATAGGAGACGAACCACCGGCCGAGACGCTCGTTCAGCCAAGTGGTTGCCCGTAGGATGTTGTCGAAATATCGCATATATATCAGGAGCCTTGCGTTGATCGACGCTGGCTGACGGACACGCGCGTAGCGCGAGGCGGTCTTGGCCTGGCAGCCAGGCGCCTGTTTGGATAGCAGCAGCTGCGGCGGCCTCTGGAGGGCCTGCCGCAGCTGTTTGCTCCTTTAGCGGCCTACGACCTTGAGGAACTCTTCCAGCCGGCGCACGGCCTCGCGCGCGTTGTCGCTCTTCTTGGCTTCCTCGGCGCGCAGCTCGCGGCCCACTTCCCACAGCCGAGCCCGGACCTCTTGCGGCAGCTCGATCACCTGCACGCCCTTCTCCTCAGCAAGCTTCTTGAGGATCTTCAACTCCTGGTACTGGTACTCGATGGTGCGCAGCCAGAAGTGCTCTTCCAGGGTTTCGGTGACGATCTGGCGGATGTCCGCCGGCAGCGACTCCATGGCCTTCTTGTTGATCACGAAGGCTTCCACGCCGCCAATGCCGAGTGCGGGACGTACATGGTATTTCGCCGTCTCGTACAGGCTGAGGGAGTTGGCCTCCTGTGCTGCGCCCCAGTGAGCACCGTCCACGACACCGGTCGAGAGGGCCGGATAGATCTCCGGGCCGGGGATATAGCTGGTCGCGGCACCGACCCGGGTGATATAGCGCTGCAGCATGCCTGCCGAGCGGATACGCAAGCTGCTGAATTCCCGCAGAGAGCTGACCTGCTTCTTCAGCACCATCTCCGTCGGGTACAGCTTGTCGGTGAAGTAGTAAACGCCCTGCTGCGCGGCTTCCTCACGAATCAGGTTTTCGAAACCCAGGTTCTTCCAGAAGTACACGGCCTCCCAAACGTCTTGGAACGCGCCCGGCACCGCGAACGCCAGCCCTGCGGTCGGCACGTACTCCATCAGGTAAGCCGGCGAGGTATAACCCATCTGCAGAACGCCACGGCGGACCGCCGGGAAGATCTCGGTCGCCCCCATCAGGGAGTTCGCGGCGTGAAGCTCGATCTGCAAGCGGCCGCCGGTGCGCTCGGCAAGCTTGTCGCGCAATGCAACCACACTGTCTTGCCAGGAACCGCTGCCGGTCGGCAGATGCGCCTGCAGACGCCACTTGATGACGTTTGCCGGCTTGGACTCTTTGGCGTAAGCGCCTGATGACAACATCAGGACCCCGGCAGCGGCGACCAGTACCGTCGCCATTCGCTTCATCAACGGCTTGCGAGTGTTAGCCATTAGTCTCTCCTCCTCGTATAGCTAAACAGCCACCTGTATCGCCGACCAACAACGGCCGGCGAAATCAACTTGTTTCTGACAACTGGAACAAGGCCCCCCTGCACCTATCCGGATCACCAAAAGCGGACTCTTCGCCCATTCAGAAAACGGCTCAATTCATCGGCAATGCCGCCAGCTGCGTACGAACCGGCAACTCTGCCAGAGCACGCGCCAGCGCCTCCGCGGCCGGAGCGAACTCCGTCCTGCCGGTCGGACGTACCCGCACCTCAAAGCTCTCTGGAGCGCCATCCAGCCCAACGATCTCGACAAGCTCAAGCGCGTCGCTGAAGTCGCCAACGACGTCCCGCAGCTTATGCTTGATAGTCAGGTCACGTAGCTGTGGCTTGAACACTTTGCCAACGGCCGTCACCGGGATTTCCTCGATGAGGAACACCTGCCGCGGTTTGGCTGGGGGCTCGTGGATTCTCAGCGCGATGAAGTCCATCAGCTCGCTGATATCCAAGCGTTGCCCGGGCAGCGGGGCGACGAAGACCACAGGAACCTCACCGGCATATTCATCGGGCATGCCGACAGCCGCGCTCAGCGCCACCGCTGGGTGCGAGTTCGCGACTTCTTCGATGGACGAGGGGTCGATGTTATGGCCGCTGCGGATGATCAGGTCCTTTTCCCGCCCGGAGAGAAACAGGTAGCCCTCCTCGTCGAGGTAGCCCAAGTCTCCGGTAATAAAGG
Source organism: Gammaproteobacteria bacterium (assembly GCA_036278215.1). Lineage (GTDB taxonomy): Bacteria > Pseudomonadota > Gammaproteobacteria > Nitrococcales > AK92 > JAAYIK01. Next base: position 4,355 of record DASULL010000116.1, read on the forward strand.
AGCCGTCCGGGGTAAAAGCGTTCTTGTTATGGGCCGGCTCCAGATAACCACCAAAGACCTGCGGACCCCGCACCGTCACCAGCCCGATCTCGCCGGGCGCACAGTCGGCATAGCCGCCATCGCTGCCGATTTTCTTGATGTTGATCTCGGAATACGGGCAGCGCACGCCGACGCTGCCGCGGATGTGCTTGCCGTTCACCGGCGTGGTGGCAATCGCAGCGACGGTTTCGGTCATCCCGTACTGCTCGATCAGCGGCACGCCGGTGCACTGCTCGAAGCGCTTCGCCACCGCCGTGGGCAGAACAGCGCCACCGGTCATCACAAACCGCAGCGAAGACAGGTCATGGCCGTCCGTCGGCACTCCGCTCATCGAGCCGATCGCCGTTGGCACGCCGCCAAGGACGGTAGCGCCGTAATGCTCGACCAGGCGCCAGATGTTTTTCACCACACTGGTATCACGGAAGCCGGCCGGAGAGAGGATGATCTGATGCCCGGCAGACGACAGGCTGGAGAGCCCCAGGGTCGAGGTGCCGCCGACGTGAAACCACGGAAACCCGTTCAGGCAAACGTCCTGTTCCGAGAGATCGAACAGCTGCGCCAAGGACCAGGCAGCATGGATCTGGTTGCCGTGCGTTTGCGGCACCAGCTTGGGCAGGCCCGTGGTGCCGCCGGTGTGGAACAGCGCGGCGATATCGTCCGCGTCCGGCATGGTCGGACAAAGCAGCCGGTCGTGCGGCTGCGCATCCATAAGCTGGTCCAGATCGTGGAAGCGCGCGCTTGGCATGGTGGGCGCGCCTCCGAGAACTAGCACGGCCTCGAGGCCCTTGGTC
>DASULL010000117.1:0-2458 GCA_036278215.1 Gammaproteobacteria bacterium
GGTGCTGCTATCCGCTAGCACATCACCAATGGTGACATTGCCCTGTTCGTCCGGCGTGCCCACTTCCTGCAGCGCATCCCAGGAACCGACGTCGCTCCAGCCGGCGTCCAACGGCACAACGACCGCTTCGCTGGTACGCTCCAGCACGGCGTAGTCGATCGAGTTGCTGGCGCTGGCGGCGAAAGCTTCGGTATGGAGGCGAATGAAGTCGAGATCACGACTGGCTTTGTCGCAGGCAGCGCGGCAGGCGGCCAGCATCTCCGGCTCGAACTCCTCCAGCTCCCGCAGGTAACGATCGGCCCGGAACATGAATATGCCGCTGTTCCAGAAATACTCGCCCGATTCGATGTAACGACGCGCCGTCGCCAGATCCGGCTTCTCAACGAAGCGCTCTATCGGTCGGACGGCACCCTCGCTCTTGCCGGCCTTGATGTAGCCATAGCCGGTTTCCGGGCGGGTGGGGACGATGCCGAATGTCACCAGACTACCCGCCTCCGCCGCTCGCCGGCCCCGCTCGACCGCAGCGAAGAACACCGCTTCGTTCTGGATGACGTGATCGGCCGGGAGCACGAGCAAGATGGCGTCGCTCGCTTGCTTGAGCGCTTCCAGGGCGCCGACAGCAACCGCCGGCGCGGTATTGCGGCCGACCGGCTCCAGCAGAATACGCACCTCCCCAACGGCTGCATCGCGCAACTGCTCGGCCACCATAAAACGGTGTTCCTGATTGCAGACGATAATCACCGGCGCCTGCTCACGAAACCGCTCCACTCGATCCAGGGTGCAGCGGAACAAAGTCCGCTCGCCGGTGAGCGGAATGAACTGCTTGGGGTGATGCTTGCGCGATAGCGGCCACAACCGTGTGCCGGACCCGCCGGACAGGATGACTGGCACAATCATTATTGTTCCTCCACCGCCCATCTCGATGGTGTTCGGGATTCTGTCGGACGTGCCGCCGGCAGGCGGCCGCCTCCCATGAATTTGGGGCAGGAAGGAATAGAGGCAAGAAGTCAGAGCTGGGGGCCTGCCGCGGTTGGTTGGCAGGGGCACTGCCCTGTAGAAGGTCCCATGAAGGGGCCGATTGCCCCCCTAAGGGCCTATATGGCCGCGATAAGCGGCCGAAGGGCCGCCGGCGCGGCCCACTGATCGAGCCGCGCCGCGCCCGGGTTCCGTCTGCTTATTAGCTCTTGTCGTCGATCGCCGGTGCGACCACCGGCCGGCCGATGGCGAAGTAGTGGAAACCCTGCCGAGCCATCTGCTCCGGCTCGTACAGGTTGCGGCCGTCGAACACCACCGGTTGCTTCAGCGTCTGCCGAATCAGGTCGAAATCCGGGCTACGGAACAGCTGCCACTCGGTGACGATCACCAGCGCATCGGCGCCTTCGAGCACATCTTCCGGCGACTCGCAGAGCGTGAGATCAGGCCGCTCGCCGTAGATGCGGCGACATTCCTGCATCGCCTGCGGATCGAAGGCCCGTACCGAAGCGCCCGCCTGCCACAGCGCTTCCATCAGCACCCGGCTGGGCGCCTCGCGCATATCATCGGTGTTCGGCTTGAACGCCAGCCCCCACAGGCCAAAAGTACGGCCTTTGAGATTGCCGAAGAAGCCTTTGATCTTCTCGTACAGCAGGTTTTTCTGCCGCCGATTGACATCTTCTACCGCCAGCAGAATCTTCGGCTCGTAATCGTGCTGCGCGGCGGTACGAGCCAGCGCCTGTACGTCCTTGGGGAAGCAGGAGCCGCCGTAGCCGGCGCCAGGATAGATGAAGTGATAGCCGATCCGGCTATCCGAACCGATCCCCATCCGCACCTGCTCGATATCGGCGCCCAGCCGCTCGGCCAGGTTCGCCAACTCATTCATGAAGCTGATCTTGGTGGCCAGCATGGCGTTGGCGGCGTACTTGGTCAGCTCCGCCGAACGGATGTCCATGGCGATCAGGCGATCATGGCTGCGGTTGAAGGGCGCGTACAACGCCCGCAGCAGCTCTTTGGTGCGCGGATTGTCGGTGCCGATGATGACCCGGTCGGGCTTCATGAAGTCCTTGACCGCCGCGCCTTCCTTCAGGAATTCGGGATTCGATACCACGTCGAACGGCAGATCCGCGCCACGCTCCCGCAGCACCGTTTCTACCTGCTCGCGTACCCGATCGGCAGTGCCTACCGGCACGGTCGACTTATCGATGATGACTTTGTATTCGTCCATGCGCTCGGCGATGGTACGCGCCACCGCCAGCACGTACTTCAGATCGGCCGAGCCGTCTTCATCCGGCGGCGTCCCCACTGCGATGAACTGGAAGGCGCCATGCTGGACCGCTTCGTCCGGATCGGTAGTAAAGCGCAGTCGTCCGGCTTTGTGATTCTTCTGAACCAGCTCTTCGAGACCAGGCTCGTAAATCGGAATCTCACCCTTGTTCAGCCGAGCGATCTTGTCCTCGTCCACATCCATGCAGACGACATCATT
>DASULL010000118.1:0-12016 GCA_036278215.1 Gammaproteobacteria bacterium
CAAGCGGACACTGCGCAACCGCTTGCTGTCGCTGGCCAGAGCCATTGGCGCACCGGATGCGGAGCTGCTGGCCGATCAGCTGGTACTGCTAATCGATGGCGCTTTTGCCAACGCGCAAGTCATGGGTGCAGCGGGATCGGCGCCGGCCCTGGCGAACGCCGGCAAGGCGCTGGTCGATTTGGCGCTGAAGCAGGCTGGTTCCGGTGGGGCCTCCCCATAAAGCTCTCCTCTTCGTGGCGCATTTCCCGTGCCGAGATCGGGCGAAGCCGGACTCCTTTTCTCAGCGCCGCTGCAGCACGGCCTCAAGCACTGCCGCCCGCTCTTCCTCCAGATTGCGCAGCAGATTTTCCAGCGCCGGCTTGAAGCGTGTGCCTAGGAGCAGGTGCAGACTCAGCGGCGGCGGGGTGGCCGGGATCGCCGCGACTCGCGCCCGGAACCACTCTATGGCTGCGGCAGTCGTGTCCTGCCAAAGCAGTTCGTCGAAGCCGGCTTCTGCCAGCAGGGCTCGGATTTCCGGCGCCGGCCGGAGGAAGCTGAACGAGGGCTCGGGCGCCCAGGGTACGGGGAAATGGATCGGCTGATTCGGCCCGGCGACCACCTCGTGCAGCGCCACCCGCCCGCCCGGGCGCAGCACGCGGTGGATTTCCCTGAACAGCCGCGGCTTGTCGGCGATGTTCATCGAGCAGTGCTGCAGCCAGACGAGATCGAACTGTTCGTCGGCGAAGGGCATCTCCAGGGCGCTGCCGGTGTGGAAGTCGACCCGATCCTGCAGGCCGGTGCGCTCGGTAAGCAGGGCGCCGGCGCTGGTGTAAGCCTCGGTTAAGTCGAGCACGGTTACCCGGCAGCCGAATTCGGCGGCCAGTGCCCGGGCCGACCCGCCCAGGCCGCCGCCGACGTCCAGCACCGCCAAGTCGGCGCTGACTCCTGCCCGCCGAGCGAGGTCGATAGTGGCCCGCTTGCCGCCCGTATGGAATTGATCGACCGGACTGAGATCGTTGTAGTCGAACCGGTCCGGATTCTTGCCGGATTCCCGCAGCCCTTGCAGGATGGCGTCGGCCAGATCTGGCAAGTTGTAGTGGCTGCTAACGGAGCCGCTCTGCTCAGTGGTACTCATGATGTGCCTTGTTATGTGTTGCCGCCGACGTGGCGAGACATTACTCCGTCGCCGATTGTTGCGACAGCCCAGGGTCCGGGCTTTAGGCTGAACAGGGCGAGCTGACTGTGACGCAATGCCATGGCACCTCTAAGGTTTAAGCAGGACAAAGGTTGAAATGAGACGCCGTGGATGGCGATTTTCCTCGTCGGCGTTTGGTTCAGCCCTCCATTAATGTTGCGCCGTTTAAGCGATAACAGCTCATTGGTCAGTCTGTTGCTGATGTAGGATTGTCGGAGTTAGGCCAGATCGGTAAGCCGAGCGCAGACCGGGCAGGAAACCATGAGAATAGTAATCACCGGTGCGTCCGGGTTTATTGGCACCGCTTTGGTAGAGGCACTTCTCTCACGGCGGATGCTGACAGGCCCTAATGGCGAGCAAGCAGCCCTCAAAAAGCTTGTTCTGGTTGACGTGTATGAGCCGAGATCGGTTCCGGGTGTTGGGGGCGCTGATATCGAATTCCGGCGCGGGGATATCTGCGACGCCGCCTTGCGCAAAGAGATCTTCGGTCAGCGCGTCGATGTGATTTTCCACTTGGCGGCCACGCTGACGGCTGAAGCGCAGGCCGATCCATCCAAAGGCACACGGGTGAATGTGCGCGGACTGCTCGACCTGTTGGAAGAATGCCGCAGCCAGGAAGCCCCGCCGCGGTTCGTCTTTACCAGCTCTATTGCAACCTTCGGCGGCGCTCTGCCCGAGGTGGTGGATGATGATGTGGTGCAAAAACCGCAGACATCGTATGGCAGCCACAAGGTCATTGCCGAGCAGCTCATCAACGATTATTCGCGACACGGTGTAATCGATGGCCGCGCTTTGCGGCTTCCCATCGTCCTGGTTCGTCCTCCAAGTGTTACTCCGTCGGTATCGGATCAGGTGGCGGCGATTGTCCGTGAGCCGCTGGCCGGCCGGGATTTCATTTGCCCCTTCAAAGCCGACACCAAGCTGGCGGTGGTCTCGGTTCAGCGTGTGGCGGAGGCGCTGCTAACCATGATGCAGGCACCGGCAGCGCTCTTCACCGAGACCCGGGCGCTGAACCTGCCCGCCCTGACCGTTACGCCAGCGGAAATGGTGCGGGCTGTTAAAAACATAGCCGGTGGGCGGCCGCTCGGACGGGTGGAATACTTTCCGGATCCGCAGGCCCAGAAAATCGTCGATAGCTGGCCGAAGTACTTTGTTTCCAAGCTAGCCAGCCGAGCCGGTTTGTCCGCAGACGCTTCCTTTGAGGCGATAGTTAAGGCGTATTTACAGGCTGCAGGCGAAGAATAAGTCAGTCGAGAGGGGGGAGATGATAATGGGCGCACAGGATGGGGAAGCGGGCCCGGCAGAGGTGTGCGTCATCGGCGCCGGGTCTTCCGGCATCGCAGTGGCAAAGGCGCTGAAGGAGCGAGGTATTTCCTTCGACTGCTTTGAGCTGGGCTCGGATACCGGCGGCAACTGGCGCTACGGCAACGACAACGGCCTGTCCTCTTCCTACCGCAGCCTGCATATAGACACCAGCCGCAAGAATCTGCAGTACTCGGATTTCCCCATTCCAGAACACTTACCGGACTTCATGTCGCACTGGCAGGTGATGGAGTACCTGGATAACTACGTCGATCACTTTGGCGTCAGGCCGCATATCCGTTTCAACACCAAGGTGGAGGAGATCAAGCCGACGCAGGACGGCGGTTGGGATGTGCGCCTTGGCAATGGCGAGATCCGGCGCTATCGGGCCGTCATCGCCGCTAACGGGCACCTGTCGGAGCCCCGCTATCCGGACTTCCCCGGTACCTTCCACGGCACGCAAAGCCACTCGCATGCCTACAAGACGGCAGACCCGTTCGAGGGCAAGGATGTGCTGGTGGTTGGGATCGGCAACTCGGCAGTGGATATTGCCGTGGATGTCTGCCGGCGCGCCAACAGCGTCCACCTCTCCACGCGCCGCAGCGCCTGGATCATGCCGAAGTACATCATGGGCATCCCGACCGACCGCTGGAGCGCCTTTCTGGCGCGAAAGCTGGGGCTGCCGACGTGGATGGCGCGCGCCATCATCAGCAAGCTGATGTACCTCACCGTAGGCAACCAGGAGCGCTACGGGGTGCCGAAGCCGCAGCACCCCATGTGGCGGGAGCACGCCACGCTCAGCCAGGAGCTTCTGCCGCACATCGGCCACGGCTGGATCCAGGTGAAGCCGAACGTACAGGAGCTAAGAGGCGACAAGGTCGTATTCGTCGACGGCAGCGAGATCGCCTGCGACGCCATCATTTACGCGACCGGTTATAAAACGCATTTTCCTTTTCTCGATCCGGCACTCTTCGACGCCGAGCAAGGCGCTGCAGCGCTGTACCGGCGCATGGCCGCCCCTAAGCTGCCTGGTCTCTACTTCGCCGGGCTGATTCAGCCGATCGGAGCGACCATTCCTTTGGTTGAGATTCAAGCAAAGTGGCTGGCTGGCGTGTTGGCAGGCGAAATCAAGCTGCCGAGGGTGGCGGAGATGGAAGCAGAAATAGCCCGGCACCAGGCAGCGATACGTAAACAGTTCGTCAATTCCCCCCGCTACCTGCTGGAGGTGGATTTCAAGACTTACGCCGGTGAGCTAAGAAAGGATATGGGAGAAAAGAGGGCGGGTTTATTTTCCGGTCGCTTGCCCACCTCAGCCATCCGCAACGTCTTGCAACGACCGCGGGTGCAAACCAGCCCAGAGAACAATAACGACTAACCCTGGACTGACACGTTGGATATCGAGCCGAATCCGGAGGCGCTGCACCATCTGGCGCGAGGCAGGCGGGAAACATCGAGAGGGCGTCCGGCTTGGCAATGGGTGCTGATCATTGCCGCCGGGGTGCTGTTGGCCAACGGCCTGACCGCCTTGGCAACGCGAGCCTATTTGATGTGGGAGCTGCAGCAGCTCAGCGTGGCGTTGGACGAGCAATCCCGACAATGGCGCCTGCAGAACGAGGCGGCGCAGCGGGAAGCCAGGGCGGAGCGGGTAAAGCGCGAAGCGGAACTGCAGCGGCAAATGGTTGAGCAGCGCCGCGCGCAGCAGCGACAGGCGGCTGTGCAACAGCAGCTCCGAGAGACCTGCGATTACTGGCAGCGGCAGGTCATGCAGCAGAACTCCGATTACAACCGCAGCATGCGTGATTCGGCCTGCAGTCAGCGCTGATAATCCGCCATATTTGCCGCGAGATCCCTCGTTCGCCGCAGTAGCCTTCTGCTTGCGCATCCCCTGCCGCACCGCTTGCGGCAGGGGTGGCTTCCAGGTCAGCCAGAGAGTCAGAGTTGAGAACCCGATGTCGAACGCTCGCTGTCGTCGCCTCCGCCCCGCCATCGCCAGCTTGCTGTCCGCGCTGCTGCTCGCCGGTTGCACCGGCGCGCCGGTTAGCGGCCAGCTGGTGGATTACCGCTCGGACGAGCCCATTGCCGGGGCCACCGTCGTGGCCAGTCAGCGCGGCTGGGGGATCTCCGCTGGGCAGCTAGTCTGGGATCGGACGTACACCACAAGCACCCGGACCGGAGCGGACGGCCGGTTCCAGCTCCGCCTGCCGGCGCCGGAGCTGCTGGCCTGGGGCAGCGGCACTCTGACGGTGGAGGCGCCAGGCTATCAGCGGTTGACCGAGGTGCCGACCGAGGCCGGGGCGAGTCTTCGCCTGCAGAGTGTTCCGGCGCTGCTGACGATGGTGCCGGGCGGCATCGCGCAAGTGGGCTTGCTGGCCGATGGGCAGGCATTCGGTTGGAGCTTTGTCGAAAACCGGCCAACCACCGATCCGGCGCAGGCGGACATCTTTCCCCAAGCGATTCAACAGGCGCCGCTACGGTTGACGCTGACTGTGCCGGCCGGCGGCGGCATCCGCTTCGTATCCCAGGCCGAGCAGGGGATTGCGGCCGTATCGTATGGCCACTTGCTGCGCTATGCCGATGAAGCGCCGACCGAGGGCTACGGCACCAGCTTGGCGCTGGATGAGACCAGCAGCGGCACCATCTTCATCCGCACGCCCTACCAGCGCTACGCCAAACTTGGCTTCGACCCGCTGCGGCTATCGAGGGGCAGCGGCCGGCTGGCCGGCCTGCCGCAACCGGCCCAGCTCGTCCTGATGCTGCCGTTTGCCTATAACCCCTGGCCTGGGCCGGCTTTGCCTTTCGACCCAGTTAGCGCGGTCGGTGGTGTCGACCGGCTCTATGCGGCTGCCGCCGCCGAGGTGCCGGCGGATGGCGCCGTGCCGCCGATCGCTCGGCGCTACCGGCTGACCGTGCTCGACAGCAGTGGAAGCACGATAGACGCGCTAACGGTGCGGCTGGCGTCTGGCGTGCCGCAGAGTCTGGAGGGCTGCCCGCGCCCCGAACGAGCAAGGTTTCACTACCAGAACCTGCTGCTGAGTTACGGCGACGACAGCCTACCGCGTGTGCAGGTGAGCGTGCAGGGGGAGCAGTTTTCGTTTCACAGCGCCGAGAACCTGGTCAGCCGCCGGTTGCCGACAGTGCTTACCTTCCACGAGTACAGCGACCGTGCCGCGCCGCAAGTCTACGAATTGCGGCTGCAGGAACTGGCAGATGAAGGGGTTCGGGAAGGGGTTGAGTGCCCCATAGAGGCCAGAGGGTGAAGTTGACCGTCAGCCGCGAGAGGTGGTGGCAGAGGCCAGCGTCGCGATACCTGGAATGGTCTGGCGCTGCCAAGCAGAAGACCCGTCATCACAAAATTTTCCAGCAAGGTGAACCGCAACAATGAGTCTCGTTGCCTGGACAAGTTTGTTTCTCGCCACCAGCCTCTTTTGGAAGTGGGTCATTAGCTGGGGAGGTGCGGAGTGGCTCGAAGGCTGGAAGGCGTTTTTGGTGATCGACTGGTTCGCTGCCGCTGTGTGGTCAGCTGAGCAAATCAAACTCTACGCTTTGGCGTGCTGGATTGGCAACGGGATATGGTTTGCCATCGGCTTGTTTGTGCCGGGGCTGCGATTCTCGTGGTGAGTCCGGCACTGGGCGAAAAGAGAAGAGTCTTATGCTTTCTTCAAGGCTCGCATATTCTCTGTTATTCCAGCAGGTGGGTGGTAGGTAGTTTCAGCGGTCTCGCCAGGAAAGTGGCTTTCGTAGAGCCGGCTAAGGAGGAAAAGCCAAAATTGAAGTGGGCTGCCCCACAGGTAAGGTCGTAGACAACCACCTTTTCTTGATCTGTATCAATGGATATTCCCGGCTGCCTACGGTGCGGCAGCATCAGCCAACTTTAGAAAATAACCATGGTGGCCTATTCTTTGTCGGCCTCTTCCTGAGAAAAGCAAATAACTACTTATGGGGGAAGTAAATGAGAGGTTTGTATATCGCCCTTTTGCTGGCTGCCGTCGCCCTTTCCGGCTGTACGGCGATGGCGCCGGAATACCGACCTAGCTACGAAAGTGCGCAGGATTTTCGGGATGCTGGCAGCGGCAAAGTTGCGGTAGGGCAGTTCAAGGCGGATAAAGATGATGAGCCCGCCGTCACGGAGATGCGCCTTCGTGGCAGTTCCATGGAGTCGCCTTACGGGAGCTATAGCGCCTACCTGAAGCACGCTCTTGAGCGGCAACTCCAGGAGTCTCAAAGGCTGGATCCAAGTTCCGACGCGGTGGTGTCCGGGGTTCTCCTGAAGAACGCTGTAGACATCAACGGCTTCAGTGTCGGCACCAGCAGTATGAAAGCACGGTTCATGGTGCATAGGGGCGGCAAGCCGATCTATGACAAGGTGCATGCGGCACAGCACGAATGGCCTTCTTCTTTCACGGGTGTTACGGCATTCGAGGCATTGTTTAGCAACTATCACGTGACCGTACAGAAACTGATCGCCAGCCTGTTCGGAGACAAAGAATTCCAGGCAGCTGTTAAATAATAATCGGGGGGAATATGAAGAAGATCAGCGTTTTTTCTCTTGTCTTTGTCGCGCTAGCTCTTGGCGGCTGTACTCGAACGATCAACATCAGTCCTGACGAGAACGCTTTCAAGCGCGGCGATGCGCCGATGGTGAACAAGGCCGTCGCTTACTACATCTCGGATGAAGACCGTGCAAAGAAAGTGGTTACTCCGGGCGGTGGTGGCGACAAGGTTACATACGCACCGTATGCGGAGCTCGAGAGCGCCCTGCGGCATGTTTTGAAGACCCGGTATAGCGATGTCTATCTGCTGAAGTCTCCGGACGACAAGGCATATCTTGCGGAGAAGAAGATCTCCTACGTGTTCATTCCCCGCATTACCACCGACTCATCGTCGAGTAGCGCGCTTACTTGGCCGCCGACGGATTTCTCGATCAACCTTGAATGTCAGGCAATGGATACGATCGGCAAGCCGGTCTGGCAGACAAGTATCGAGGGCAAGGGACAAGCGAGCTTCTCTGAGTTCAAGTCTAACTTCGGTCTTGCCGCTCATCGCGCGGCAGAAGATGCCTTTACGCAGTTGCAGCGCCAGCTGATCGAGGCTAAGGCGCTCCACTAGTTAAGCCGAAGAGCCGGCGGCGGGCCGGTAAACTAGCCCGCCGCGTTCCATCCCCTGCAACGTAGCTACGGGTTTCGAAGCTTGCCCAGTAAGCGGGTACTCTGCCGCAAGATCTAACTCCTGGGTCAGTCGCTACTACACAGCTTCAAGAATTGTCGCAATCCCCTGACCGCCGCCGATGCATTGGGTCGCCAAGGCGTACTTGGTCTTGGTCCGGGCCAGCAGCGCTGCCGCTTTGCCGGTCAAGCGTGCGCCGGTTGCGCCCAGCGGGTGGCCGAGCGCCAGTGCACCGCCATCGATGTTGAGCGTTGTTGGGTCGATTCCGAGTTCGCGCACGCAGGCGAGCGCCTGGGAGGCGAAAGCTTCGTTCAGCTCGACAACGCCAATGTCATCGATGCTGAGGCCAGCTCGAGCCAGCACCTTACGGGTTGCCGGTACCGGTCCCATGCCCATAACCTCCGGCGGGCAGCCGGCCACCGCCGCGGCGCGGATGCGCGCTAATGGCGTCAGGCCGTTTCGCGCCACGAACTCCTCGGAAGCGACTAGTACCGCGCTGGCGCCGTCGGTAAGGGGCGAGGAGGTGCCGGCGGTAACGACGCCGTCGTCGCGAAACGCCGGCTTCAGCTGGGCGAGAGCTTCCAGAGAGGTGTTCGGCCGGATGCAGCCGTCGCTGTTGAGCAGCGTGCCGTTCTCCAAAGCCAGTGGAATCAGTTCGTCCGCCATGTGACCTTGGTGGGCTGCGGCTGCTGCCTTGTGGTGGCTTTGCAGGGCGAAGACTTCCTGGTCGTCACGGCTGACGTCGAAGCGGGCGGCGACGTTCTCGGCGGTCAGGCCCATCGAGATGTAGGCCTGTGGGTAACTTTCAAGCAGAGTCGGGTTGGGCGACGGGTTGAAGCCGCCCTGCGGCACCCGGCTCATCGATTCCACGCCCAGACAGAGAAAGGCCTCGCCGGCTCCGGTGGCGATGCTGCCGGCCGCGATATGGACGGCCGACATCGACGATCCGCAGAAACGGTTGACGGTCATGCCGGCCACGGACTCGGGTAGGCCTGCGCGCATGGCGACGATCTTGGCGAGGTTGTCGCCTTGCTCGGCTTCGGGATAAGCACAGCCGAGGATGACATCCTCGATCAGCGCAGGGTCTAGATCGAGTCGCTGCAGCAGCGTGCTTGCTACATGCGCGGCCAGATCATCGGGCCGGACCTCGGCAAGCGAACCTTTGCGGGCGAAGTGGAAGGGCGAGCGACCGTAAGCGACGAGATATGCGTTCATGGCGACCTCTGGGTGTTGTCAACGCTGATGTCGGTTAAGCCGATCCTGCGTTCACGGGGGCCGGCGCAGGCGCACGCAATCCTTTGAAAAGCCCGAAGGCGACCACGGCGGCCGTCAGCTGCAGGGCAAGCATCGGCTGCGGCGAGCCGTCGTGCAGTACGCCGGCCAACATGCCGAAGGCGGCACCGGTGGCCATCTGCAGAAAACCGACGAGTGCCGCGGCGAGGCCGGCCCGTGCGCCGTAGGGCGTGATGGCGCCGGCAACGGCGTTAGGCAGGATGAGGCCGGCGCCAAGAGTCAGCAGCACTTGCGGCACGACGACGCTGCGCAGATCGAAGCCCCAGACGATCAGGGCCGCTGCGGTGACAGCCGCAAACGCCAGCACTAGGGCCGAGCCAATGCTGAGCAGGCGGTCTGGCCCTAGACGCTTGACCAACAGCCGGGAGAGCAGAATGCCGATGATGAAGCCGGAGAGAATCCCGCCGAAGATCAGCCCTAGCGTCTGGGTGGTGATCCCGAGCAAGTCCCTGACCACAAACGGTGCGGCGCACACATAAGCCATCATGGCGCCGTAAACGAAGCCCAGCGGCAGAGCATGGCGTAGAAACACCGGCGCCCGCAGCAGCTGCGCGTAAGAGCCGGCCAGCGCCGCCATACTCAAAGGCGTGGCGGCGCGTTGGGCGTTGCTTTCTTTGAGAAAGAAAAGCGCCCCAAGCAACAGGAAGCTGCCCAGTGCTGCCAGGAAGACGAAGCTTGCCTGCCAGCCCCAGCGGCCGGTGAGCCAGCCGCCAACGGTGGGGGCCAGAGCCACGCTGAGCGCGACGGCCAGGGTGATCGTCGCGAGCACCGCCGGCACGCGCTCCAGCGGATAGAGATCGCGGACGATGGCGCGCGCCACCACGAAGCTCGCGCAGGCGCCGAACGCCTGGACGAGCCGTGCGGCGGTGAACCCGGCCATGCTGGCCATCGACAGAATCGCCAGGGTGGCGCCAAGGTAGAGCAGCAAGCCGATCATGAGTACCGGCCGCCTGCCGAAGCGGTCGGACGCTGGGCCGAAGATGAGCTGCCCGGCACCAAAGCCAAGCAAGAACACCCACAATGAAGCTTGCGCCGTGGCTGCATCGCTGCCGAAGGCGTGGGCGACTTCCGCCAGTGCGGGCACGTAAAGCTGCATGGAGAGCTCGCCAGCCAACGATAGGAAGAGGACCAGGAAGCCGACCAGTGCGGGGACTGCTTTCGTATGCACCGTTCTTATCTCCATAAAAAGTTAGCTGGCGCGGCGCGACAGTTGTTGGCTGAGGAAGCGAACGCTCGCTTCGATAGCCGCATTGTCTCGGACGATGCGGCGGTGGCCGGTGCCGGGCATTGGCTGCAGCACCGATTGCGGCCAGGCCGCATGCAGAATTTGGCTCTCGGAGAACGGCACTTCCCGGTCGTCGGGATCGTGCAGGAGCAGAGCGGGATGGCGCAGTCCCGCCGCCAGGTTCTCCAGCTCCATGGCGTCCAGCGGCGCGCCGATCTGCTCGGCCATGAGCTGCTGCAGTAGGGTGAGCTGATCGTCCGGCAGCCGGCACATGGCGGCGAAGCGGCCGAGCACCCGCTTGAGCGAGCTGGGCCCAGCCAGATGCACGCTGGCACCAACGCGCAGGCCTTGGGCGAAGGCATACAGGCAGGCGGGGGAGCCGACCGAATGACCAACGACGGTGTCCAAGGGCCCGAGTTGCTCGGCTACCTCGAGAACCGCCCGGCCGATGTCGACCACATTGGAGTGGCTGCCTTCGGAGTCGCCGTGAGCGGGCGCATCGAAGGCAGCGACCCGATAGCCATCCGCAAGCAGCGACTCGACGAAGAGACCGAGATGGCTGGCCCGGCTGTCCCAGCCATGAACCAACAGGACAGCCGGGCCCTGTTCGCCCCAGATCCAGGCCGCTAATCGACGCCCGGCACTCAAGACCTCAAGACGTCTTGCCTTGGCTAGCAGTGACTGCTCGGCGGCAGTTGCCGCAGCGCGGCTGGGTTGAGTCAGCGCTGCCACGGCGTCTGCGGCAGTCATAGCGGCGGGAGTTTCCGATGCCTTGGCATCATTCTTGGTTACTGGATCGTTCATCAGGGCTGGCTCCTCTGTTGGCCCTAATGGATGTTGATCATAATCTATAAAGATGATGAGCATCATCTCTGGGTGGCCGGTTGTCAATGCTATAGTCCGGCTGCCAAGCACGTGAGGAGGTCCCTGATGCGGAAATCGAGAGCGGAAGCGGAGGCAACGCGCGGGCGAATCGTGGCGACCGCGGCGAGGCTGTTTCGAGAAAAGGGGATAGAGGGGGTCGGCATCGCCGAGCTGATGCAGCAGGCGGGATTGACCCACGGCGGCTTTTATAAACACTTTGCATCCAAGGATGCGTTGGTGGCCGAGGCGTGCGGCCATGCCTTGGACGAGGCCCGTCTGGGGTTGGCGAAGGCGGCTGGGCGCGCTCCCCCGGAGAAATCGCTGGAGGCTTTGCTGGCGAACTACCTCTCGCCCGCCCACCGCGATCACCCAGAGCAGGGTTGTGCGATTGCGGCGCTAGGGAGCGAAGCCACGCGTGGCCAGACGCCGACCCGCCAGGCAATGGCCACTGGCACCGACAAGCTCATCGAGCTGGTCGCCGCTCAGCTGAAGGCTCTGCCCCCGGAAAAAGCACGCGCTGCGGCGCAGGGCATCGTAGCCGCCATGGTTGGAGCTCTGCTCCTGGCCCGGACGACTGGGGACCCTACCCAGTCGGCAGCGCTTCTGGAAGACGTGCGGACGTTCATCCTGCGCAGCGCCAATAGCGCCTGAATCCGCGCTGTCCTTAAGAAGCGGCCTGCTCGCCGAGCATGCCTTCGCGGACGAGGAAGTCGACGATGCTCTCGAGCCCGTGGCCGGTGTGCATGTTGGTGAAGACGAAGGGCCGCTCGCCGCGCATCGTGCGGGCATCCCGCTCCATCACCGCCAACGAGGCGCCGACGTGAGGGGCGAGGTCGATCTTGTTGATGATCAGGAGATCGGAGCGGGTGATGCCGGGGCCGCCCTTGCGCGGGATCTTGTCGCCGGCGGCAACGTCGATGACGTACAAGGTCAGGTCCGAGAGTTCCGGCGAGAAGGTGGCGGCGAGGTTGTCGCCGCCGCTCTCCACCAGCACC
>DASULL010000119.1:0-3678 GCA_036278215.1 Gammaproteobacteria bacterium
AGCTGCGACTGGAGGCTTCGTCATGAGCCCGCGGCAATGGTGGTCCGGGCTGGAGGCGCGCGAGCGGCGCACGCTGCTGATTGGCGGTGTCGTCCTGGCAGTCATTCTGTATCTGTTCGGCATCTGGCTGCCGGCGCACCGCAACAGCGAACGCCTGGAAGAACGACTGGCCGCGCAGCGCTCGCTGCTCGCCTGGATGCAACAGGCCGGCACGGAAGCACAGAGCCTGCGGGCCGCCGGCGGCGGTAGCGGGCAAACGGTCGGCATCGGCAATCAGGCGCTGTTTTCCTTCGTCGACCAGAGTGCGCGTGAGGCCGGGCTTGCCAGCGCCCTGCGCCAAGTCGAGCCGACCGGCGAGCAGCGAGTGCGGGTGACGCTGCAGCAAGCCAACTTCGATGTACTGATAAACTGGCTCGCCACTCTTAAAACACGCCACGGCATCGACACCAGTGCCTTATCGGTACGACGGGGCGATACGCCCGGCTTGGTGGACGCCCAGTTGGTGCTGGAGGCACCGGTATCGTGAAACTAAGTCTACGTGTCTTCTGGCTGGTCCTGCTGGGGCTGGTCGCCTACATCGTTTTTCTACTGGTTTCACTGCCGGCGGCACAGGCTTGGAGCTGGTTTGGCAGCCGCGTTCCAGCCCAAGCTTTCGGCCTCAGCGGCACTGTCTGGCATGGCCAAGCGGCGGTCGTTATCCAGCAAGGCCGCCGACTGGAAGCCGTCCAATGGGACCTCAAGCCAGCCAGCCTGCTGCTCGGGCGCTTGCAGGCCAATGTGCAGGCCCGCCTGCCCAACGGCCGGCTACGCGGCGACGTTACCATAGCGCCTGGTGGGCGCTTCGCTGGCCAGCAACTGCGCCTGGATATGCCGGCACCGGAACTGCTGCAATGGGCCGGCCTCAGCAGCAAGCTACCGGTGCGGGTGGAGGGCCAGTTGGACACTCTGATGCGCGATCTGGCGGTCAACGGCCCCCGCGTGGAACGGGCCGACGGCTTGATCAGCTGGCACGGCGCCGCCATCCGCTTCGGCAGCGCTCCCCTGCCGCTCGGCGACCTCGCCCTGCGACTGGAGCCCGGCACCGGCGGCACCAACGGCACCCTGACCAATCAGGGTGGCGCCATCGACCTCGGCGGCACCATGCGCCTGAGCCCGGACGGGCGGTTCGTGCTGGATCTAGCGGTCCAGGCCAGAGACAACCCTGATCAGGAAACCGTGCCAGCGATGAAACTGCTCGGCATCCCGACTGACGGCAGCAAGGTACAGGCCCGGCTCAGTGGCAATCTAGATGGAAGTGGACTGAAGCTCGAGCCGATCGGGCGGTAGCGTCGGTTTAGGCAAGTAGCAGATCTGTCACAGCAAAGCGGGTTAAAATTTCAAATCGACCGTGTCGGCTTCCAAGTAGGCCTCTCGCAACTTTCGAAGGGCGCTGGCATGCAACTGAGAAACTCTTCCTCGAGTTAGCTGCAGACGCTCAGCCACCACCGTAAAACGCAGATCGTGCATGTAGTGATACTCGATCACTGCTCGCTCGCGGTCGGTTAAAACAGCAAGGGCTTCCTGTATTCGCTCGGACACCACGTCCATCTCCTCACCGCTATAGGAGTCGACGGACAAGCTCTCGTCCGCGCGGTACATACCGGAGTCTTGGAGTAAAAAGCCGATTGCCAAACCGATGGCGACATCAACCATTTCTTGGAAAGAGTCCCCCTGTGCCGCACCGACAAGCGGTCCGCTGATCGAGCGAATACGCTCACGAGCCACCTCGCGTCGAAACGCAATCTGCTCACTGCGTTCTGTCAAGCCATCGGCGGCGGTCAGTATCGCACCTCGAATCCTGTGTCGTGCGTACGCCTTGAAGTCGATCCCTCGCTGCGGATCGTAGCGGTCGATAGCGGTTAGCAGCCCTATCACGGCGTTTTGATAGTAATCAACGAACTCGACCTCTTGCACGGTCCTTCCTGCATAAAGGCTTGCCGCCAGCATCCTTGCAAAAGGAAGATAAAATCCCGCCAGCTCGTTACGATTTTCGTCGCTGCGGTCATGAATGAAATCAGCCCAAAGCTTTTCTTCCCTTGCACCAGCCTCCTGGGCTTCGGCTTCTCTCTCATCCATGATTTATTGAGATAAAAAATATATCAAAGGAAACTTCCCAGCAAAGATCGCACCACGAGATTCCAGCCATCAATCAGTACAAACATAAGAACCTTAACTGGCATCGAGATCATCATAGGAGGCACCATCAGCATTCCCATGGACATCAAGACACTAGCAACGACAAGGTCTATTAAGAGGAACGGAAGAAATATAACAAAACCAATCTGGAAAGCTGACTTCAGCTCACTCAACATGAAAGCAGGGATCAGGTGGGTCATTTTTACATCCGAGAAGCTCCGAGGGCTCTCGCTGCCAGACAGCTCTATCATAAGAGCGATATCCTTTTCGCGTGTTTGCGCCGCCATGAAAGATCGAATCGGATCCACGGCGTTCTGAAACGCGACCTCTTCGGTGACCTGCCCTGCCAACCATGGGCCCCACGCCTCGGAATTTATCTTTTCGATAACGGGAGCCATCGAGAAAAATGTCAGGAAAAGGGCCAAGCTGATTAACACGCTGTTTGGCGGCGTTTCTTGCGTCCCGAAAGCTTGCCGCAACATCGCAAGCACCACGATGATGCGTGTAAAGGAAGTAGCCATCACCAGGATGCCTGGTGCGAGGCTTAGGACGGTCAAACCGATAAGCACCTTGATCGCCGTAGCAACCTCGGTTCGTCCGGCCTCACTCGCCAGCTCGATGGAGAGACCAGGCAACTGGATATCGGCAGCTAATGCCACGCTCTCTGTCAGCACGCCGAGCAACAGCAGCACCAACCGGCTAACTCGGCCTAACTGCATCAACTCAAGCGGCCTCATGCCACAGGCGTGTTATGTGGCGACCGTAGCTGGTGCAGTGTCACTGCACCAGCGTGCTCTGCAAGCAGCAGTTCCTCGCCGTCGATGGCGATGATCGCAACAGTGGTCCTCCGGGTAATTCGCCTTGCCTCACACACCTGGATCCGCCGGCCTATGGGGGCGCCACCAAGCTTGGAGCCATACCAGCGCCGCAAAAATAAAATCAACGCAAGAGCCACCGCAAGTGCAGCCGCAAGCGCAAAAGCCACCTGCAACACATCACCAGCGCTGAGAACCGGCTCTTGGCGAAACGGCATCTCGATAGGAGCTTCAGTGGCATAAGCAGCGGCCGCTGGCACGACCAACGCGATGGAAAGAAAAAACAGCAATGCGCGCACGATCGTCAGATCATCCCTGGGCTAGTTCCCGCACCTGCACACCAAACCGGTCATCAGCGACGACCAGCTCGCCGCGCGCAATGACCCGCCCATCCAGCAGAACCTCTACTGGCGCATTAGGTGCTTGATCGAGCTTTAAAATGCTGTTTTCTGTTAACGCAAACAACTCTGCAACGGAGAGCTCGCACGAACCAACCTGCGCAGTCACACGGACTTTAACGTTCTTAATCAAACCGAAGTTCCGTCCCACAACCGGTTTGCCCGATTCATTCGAAACGGACAGCTCGCTAAGCTCCACCAGCTGTACCGTATCGTTATTATTCTGTGCCCTGCTCATACTGATCCTATGCTTGCGCCAATTTACACAATTGAACTGCCGATTGTCCTTC
>DASULL010000120.1:0-5432 GCA_036278215.1 Gammaproteobacteria bacterium
GACGCCATCCGCGGCGGGCACTCTGAGCGGGTGGCGCAACTGCTGGAGAATGGCGCCTCACCCGAAGCAGTGACGCAATCGGGTCAGCACCAGGGCAAGACAGCCCTGATGTGGGCGGCCGAAAGCGGGCGGGGTGAGATCGTCGCCCTGCTGTTGCAGCACGGCGTGGCGGTCGACCGGACCAACCCAAAGGGTGGCACGGCGCTGATGTACGCGGCTGTGGAAGGACATGTCGCGGTCATAGAGCAACTGGTACGAGCCGGCGCCAATCCCAACCATACGGTGCGCCTCGGCTGGACCCCGCTGATGCTGGCAACCACCAAGGGGCATGTCGCTGCGGTACGAACACTGGTTGCGCTCGGCGCCGACCCGCAGGCGCGCGACGCTTATAACTGGACCCTGCTGATGCGGGCGGCCGAGCGTGAGGACTTGCCGATGGTACGGCTCCTGCTCGAGCTGGGCCTGCGGCCGGATGCCGACGACGGCGCCGGCAATTCCGCCCTCACCATCGCCGCCAGCCGCGGCAATCGCCAGCTGCTCGAGCTGCTCGAGACGCCGGCCAAAGTCCGCGCCCAGGTCTGATCAGCCGCTGGGATCGTCCGCTCCGAGCTCAGCAGTGCAGTACATTAGCGCTGTAGTGATCCAGCGGAACCGCGACCACATCGCCACTGGCCTTAGCGGCAGCGCCATCGGGATATTGCAGCGAGAGACGGCGCTCGAACTCCTTGAAGAAACGCTCGAACATCTCGCCGCCCAGGGTGCCGTAAGCATAGAGCACGTCTGCTGCCGGATCGTGCTCCAGCAGGACTGCCGCCAGCGGCTGCCGGGCCGGGCCGGACAGGACTGCGGCGCCGCGCAACGGGTCGTAGCGGCTGTTTTCCGAACAGCAGGTGATCACGCCGCCCGCCGGCTCCTGCTCGCTGCGCCGGGGCCGAAAAGCGATGTGGCTCACCGCCGGCGTCGGATGTGTCATCTTGTGGGCGCAGATCGCCGAGTACGCCACCAGCGACTGCCCCGGCCCAACCCCTCCTTGCCAGCTATAGGACTCACCCTGCTCCGTGTGCAACCCGCTGTGGCCGGGCACCGGCCGGTCGAGCCTGAGCAGAAAGCAGGGCGTGGCCGAGTAGGGATAATGGAACACCAGTTGGCTGCCCGGCTCTATCGCCGAGGCGCGCAGCGCTGCCCCGCTGTCGTCCACCAACCGCACCCGTCCATACCGCCGCGGCGACATCTCTGCGGCCAGCACGAGGCTGGGGTTGGCCGCCAACGCGCCTATGGCGAGCGCGCACGAAGCCATGAAGGAACGACGCTGCACCGCTTCTCCTACGGTATGGCTGTGTCAGACAAGCATAGGAGAAAATGCGGCGCTCGGCGGGCCGGGCCAAGCCCGGCGCCGCATCACGCCTTCAAGACGTAACGCAGAATCTCGACTACCTGCTCGGTGGTCGTCGCCCAGGCCAGGGCGGCGGCATCGACTTCTTTCAGCGGGTGAATAATGTCTTCGGCATGCAGGGTGATATAGGGCTTGCCCAGCGCCGCGCAGTAACCGGCATCGAAGGCCGCGTTCCATTGCTTGTACTTGTCGCCGAAACGGACTACCACCAGGTCGGCCTGCTCAATCAAGGTCTTGGTCCGGATGGCGTTGACCTTGGCCGACTTATGGTCGCGCCAGAAACTGCTGGTTTCGTCGCCAAGGCAATCGCCGGCCGCGTCGCTGGCATCGTGATCGGTCACCGGCGAGGTAAACACGACATCCAGCCCGTGGGCTGCAGCGCCCCGCTTGATCTCGTCCCGCCAATCAGTGTGAATTTCACCAGACAGATAAACAAAAAAAGACATCGATATCTCCGTGGTCGCATGACCTCCAGGGAAGCTCAGGGAAGCGCTGCTGTGAAGCCCTTACCGGCGCAAGCCCGCCTCCGCGCCCAGTGCCGAGATCCGCTCGGCACTCGCCATCATCCCGGCTCCAGCCGGCAATTTCCAGCCGAGCACCAGCGACGAGCCCCGTTTTCACGCCTTGCTCCTACGGCCGCCGACCGGCGCACCCGCGTCACCCCTCCGGTTGCATAGCCCCCGACAGCAGCGATGCTTTACTCTACGCCGAACTTTTTCCCGCCGGAGTCCCCATGCCTATCAACGAGATCCGCCACCCACTGATCCGCCACAAGCTCGGTCTGATGCGCCGAGCCGACATCAGCACCAAGAACTTCCGCGAACTGGCCCAGGAAGTGGGTGCGTTGCTAACCTACGAGGCCACCAAGGATCTGCCGCTGGAGCACTACACCGTCGAGGGCTGGTGCGGCCCGGTCCAGGCCGAGAAGATCGCCGGTAAAAAGATCACCGTGGTGCCCATCCTGCGCGCCGGCATCGGCATGCTCGACGGAGTGCTCAGCCTGATCCCCGGCGCCAAGGTCAGCGTGGTTGGCCTGGCGCGCAATGAGGAAACCCTGCAGGCGCATACCTATCTGGAAAAGCTGGTATCGCAGATGGACCAGCGCCTGGCGATGATCATCGATCCGATGCTGGCCACCGGCGGCTCCATGATCGCCACTATCGACATGCTGAAAAGAGCCGGCGCGCGCGAGATCCGCGCTCTGGTGCTGGTGGCGGCGCCGGAGGGCATTGCCGCGGTCGAGCGGGCTCACCCGGATGTCACCGTTTATGCTGCCTCCATCGACCAGCGCCTGGATGAGCATGGCTATATCATTCCGGGACTCGGCGACGCCGGCGACAAGATCTTCGGCACCAAGCAAAAGGATATCTGAACATGCAAAAGCAGACCCACGACCCGATCTGGCGCCAAGCGCTGGCCGGCTCGCAAATGCTGTTCGTGGCTTTCGGCGCACTGGTGCTGATGCCGCTGATCACCGGCATGGACCCCAACGTCGCGCTGTTCACAGCCGGTGTCGGCACCCTGATTTTTCATCTGGTGACGCGCAACCAGGTGCCCGTTTTTCTCGCCTCCAGCTTCGCTTTCATCGCGCCGATTCTGGCGGCCACCAGCGACTTCGGCCTGCCAGCCACTCTCGGCGGATTGGTGGCGGCCGGCTTCGTCTATGTGCTGCTGGCCGGCGCGGTGAAAATAAAAGGCGTCGGCTTCATCGACCGGCTGCTGCCGCCGGTGGTGATCGGCCCGGTAATCATGTCGATCGGTCTGGGGCTTTCGCCGGTGGCGGCCAACATGGCCATGGGCAAGGCCGGCGACGCCAGCGTCCAGTTGGTGCCGTACGACACTGCGCTGATGATCTCGCTGCCGGCCCTGCTGACGACCTTGATCGTCGCGGTCATGGGCCGCGGCATTTTCCGCCTGGTCCCCATTCTCGCCGGGGTCGCGGTCGGCTATGTCCTGGCCTGGCTGCTGGGCGTGGTCGATTTCTCGTCTATCGCGGCCGCACCCTGGCTGGCGCTACCGAATTTCGTCACCCCGGAGTTTCACTGGGGGGCGATCCTGTTCATGATCCCGGTGGCGATAGCGCCGGCCATCGAACACATCGGCGACGTGCTGGCGATCGGCACCGTAACCGGCAAGAACTACCTGAGCAAGCCGGGCCTGCACCGCACGCTGCTGGGCGACGGGCTGGCCACCTCGGCGGCGGCGCTGGTCGGCGGCCCGCCCAACACCACCTATTCGGAAGTCACCGGCGCGGTCATGCTGACCCGGAACTTCAACCCGAGGGTGATGCTCTGGGCCTCGGTCATTGCCGTTGCGCTCTCTTTTATCGGCAAATTTGGCGCGGCCCTGCACAGCGTCCCGGTGCCGGTAATGGGCGGCATTCTCTGCCTGCTGTTCGGCTCCATCGCCGTAGTCGGGCTGAATACCCTGATCCGCCACCAGGTCGATCTGGCGGAAGCGCGCAACCTGGTGATCGTCGCGGTGACCCTGGTGTTCGGCATCGGCGGCATGGTGATCGGCGCTGGCGAGATCGGCCTTAAAGGCATTTCTCTGTGCGGCATAGTCGCTATTCTGCTGAACCTGCTGCTGCCCGGCAGCAGCGGCTGGCGCAGCAAAGTGGCTAGCCCGAAGGCGGCGTAACAGCGCGCGGCCGCTCTTTCGCCTCTACTGAGAGCGTCATCCGGCCGTGTCGCGGCCGGATGACCGCTAAGCGCAGCTAACAAAACCCTGGCGCGCCTGCGCCAGGGCCAGGTGCGCCGCCGAGATAGCGCGGCAGCAACTTACGCAGCGGTCATGGGCGGCGTCATGCCGACACTTCGTCGCTGACGATGACCACGCCGGCGCGGATCAGCTCGTCGATCTGCGCCTCGCTCAAACCGGCCTTGCGACAGACCTCGCGGCTGTCCTGGCCGAGCCGGCGCGGCGCCGTCCGCACCGATCCCGGGGTGCGGCTGAGCTTGATGGGGATACCGGTGCCCTTGTAGTTGTCGATGCTGACGACCATTTCGCGGAACTTGGTGTGCGGCGCCTCCAGCGCGGCCGCCACATCGAGCACGGCGCCGGCCGGCACGCCTTCCTGCAGCAGGGTCATCGACAGGGCATCGGCTTCATGCGCCACCAGCAAGGCCTCCAGCTCGACCTTGAGCTCCTCCCGGTTGACCACCCGGTCGCCGTTGCTGCCAAAGCGCGGATCCTGCGCCAGCGCCGGATTACCCAGCAGCTGACAAAGCTTAGCGAACTGGCCGTTGTTACCCACACCGAGGAAGATCATGCCCTTGCCGGTCCGGTAGGCATCATATGGCGAGATATTCGGGTGGGCGTTGCCGGTCCGCTGGGGCGTCTTGCCCGACATCAGGGTATTGGCCGCCTGCGGGTGCAGCATACTGATGCAGCAGTCGTACAGGCTGACGTCGAGCTTCTGTCCCAGACCGGAGCGATTGCGCTCGATCAGCGCCATGAGGATGGCAATCACCGCATACAAACCGGTGCCCAGATCGACGATCGGCGTGCCCATGCGCACTGGCCCGCCGTCGGGCGCGCCGTTGATGCTCATGGTGCCGGACAGCGCCTGCACCACCGCGTCGTAGCCCGGCAGTCCGCCCAGCGGGCCATGCTCGCCGAAGCCAGTGACGTGGCAGTAGATCAGCTGCGGAAAACGCTCGCGCAGCACCTCGTCGTAGCCCATCCCCCACCTTTCCATGGCGCCGGACTTGAAGTTGTGGACCAGTACGTCGGCGCCTTCGAGCAGGTTGAACACGATCTCGCGGCCTTCAGGCCGGCGCAGATCGACCGCCGCCACCTGCTTGTTGCGGTTGGCGCCGGAGTAGTAAGCGCTCAGCCCGTCGCGGAAGGGAGGGCCCCATTCACGCGTTTCGTCACCCTGCGGCGGTTCCAGCTTGATCACTTCGGCACCATGATCGGCCAGAACCTGGGTGCAGAACGGTCCTCCCAGAACGCGGGAAAGATCGACGACCCGCAGCCCGGCAAGAGCACCGCTGACTTGGTTCAATTCCATGTTGTTCTCCTGTCCGGCCACTGA
>DASULL010000121.1:0-7672 GCA_036278215.1 Gammaproteobacteria bacterium
CAGGAGCACGCCGACGAACAGCGCCATGGCGCCGAATCCGAACAGCCCGATCTCGTTCAGCGAGATCGCCCAGGGGAAGAGGAAGGCGATTTCAAGGTCGAAGATGATGAAAAGGATCGCGATCAGGTAATAGCGCACGTCGAACTTCATGCGCGAATCTTCGAAAGCTTCAAACCCGCACTCGTAGGCGGACAGCTTCTCTTCAGAAGGCCGGCGAGGCGCCAGCACGAAGCCAGCGACAAGGGGCGCTAGGCCAAACACGAGGGCGAAGACGATGAAAACCAGGATTGGCAGGTAGTTCTCGAGCATACAAGTAGGCCTCGATGGCTGGTCGTTCGCACAGCAGAGGATAACCGCTGATGCGACAGCGCGAGAGTCTAAGCCAAGAACCTGTTGGGGTCAAATCTGGCCGAAGGGAAAAAACGACCGAATTCAACAACTTAGAAAAGAATTAGCGTCAGCCCTTGGCCGCCGGGAAGATTGGTGCGGATGGAGAGACTCGAACTCTCACGGGTTGCCCCACCACCCCCTCAAGATGGCGTGTCTACCAGTTCCACCACATCCGCATCACGTCCGGCAGAGCCGCTTGCTCTGCCTAGCCCTTTCAAGCTGGGCGCATTCTAACAGCGTCGTTGCACGGCAGCAAATCAATAAAATTCTTTTCTGCTGAAGCTAGGCCGCCAACAAAAAAAGCGGTGCAACTCACTAGAATCGCACCGCCTCATAAGGCTTCCTGCCGCCTTACAAAGCGGCAGAAGTACTTTTATTCGGCTGGCGGTACCGCCGGGGCAGCCGGGCTGTCGGGCGCCATCGGCATTGACGGCGCCGTAGCAGGCGCTACTGGATGCGCGTCGATTACACTACGGGGGGCTTCGCTGCGCCCCGCGAAGATCGCCAACGTCAGGCTGGTCACGAAAAACAAGGTGGCCAGCCCTGCCGTAGTCCGGCTAAGGAAGTTAGCCGATCCGCGCGCCCCGAACACTGTTGAGGACGCACCGCTGCCAAAGGCAGCTCCCATATCGGCACCCTTGCCATGCTGCAACAGCACCAGCACAACCAGTGCCGCCGCCACGAATAAATGCAGAATCGTCACTACCGTTGTCATTGAGTCCTCAATCGCAACGCTGCCCGCTCAGGCAGCCGCGCGGCAAATGGCCAGGAATTCTTCCGCCTTCAACGAGGCGCCACCAATCAGGCCGCCGTTGATGTCGGGCTGGGCAAACAAAGCTGCGGCATTATCAGGCTTGACGCTGCCGCCGTACAAGATACGCAGATTGGCAGCCGCAGCATCCTGTGCCGCTATCCGCTCACGGATATACGCATGCACCTCTTGCGCCTGCTCCGGTGTCGCCGTGCGGCCGGTGCCGATCGCCCAGACCGGTTCGTAAGCGATGACCGCCTGCCGGAAGGCGTCCGCGCCCAGCAACTCGAACACCGCGGCGATTTGATCGCCGACAACCGCCTCGGTATTGCCAGCCTCGCGCTGCTCCAAAGTTTCGCCGACGCACAGCACCGGGGTCAGCCCATGCCGCAGGGCGGCAGCAAAGCGCCTTGCCACCAGAACATTCGATTCGCCATACAAATGGCGCCGCTCCGAATGCCCCACCAGCGCCAGGGTGCAACCAAACTCGCGCAGCATGGCAGCGGAAACTTCGCCGGTAAACGCACCCTCATCCTGGTCTGCTACCGTCTGAGCGCCAAGCTGAAGACGGGAGCCGGTCACTACCGCCGCGACCTCGGGAATCTGGACAAAGCTCGGGCAGACTGCGACGTCAACGCCATCCAACTCGGACAGACCCGCCAGTACAGCTTGGCTCAGAGCGCGCGCGCTCGCGCGCGTACCGTGCATCTTCCAGTTACCAGCCACCAGCGGACGCGGCATCGGCACCATCCCCCTTTGTCTATCCGTACACGTTAAAAAACGGCCGCCAGCTTAGC
The DNA here is from genome assembly GCA_036278215.1 of Gammaproteobacteria bacterium. Classification (GTDB taxonomy): domain Bacteria; phylum Pseudomonadota; class Gammaproteobacteria; order Nitrococcales; family AK92; genus JAAYIK01. The sequence goes on from DASULL010000121.1 coordinate 1,939, forward strand.
CCCGCAGCCTGTGGAAATCAATTGACGGCAACGGCCGCGCGGCTCGCTACTTCACCAACTGCATCGGCCAACTGGGTCGCCAGGCGAGCGACGAGCGCACTATCGACCCCCTCGACCATGACCCGGATTACTGGCTCGGTGCCGGACGGCCGCAACAGCACTCGACCTTCATTGGCCAGCTCCGCCTCAACCTCCTGCAAAGCCTGCCGTATGTAGGGCGAGCTGAGCACGTCGCTGCCGCGGGTAATCGGCACATTAATCATGTGCTGAGGCAATTTGCTCATGCCTCGCTTGAGCTCAGCCAGAGTCAGCCCAGTTTCCACCATCGTCTCCAGCACCTGGAGCGCCGACACGATGCCATCACCGGTGGTAGTCCGATCGAGGCAGATTATGTGCCCAGAGGATTCACCGCCGACAATACCACCATGCTCCCTAAGCAGCTCCAGCACATAGCGGTCGCCGACTTTGGCACGGTGGAATTCGACGCTCAGCGAGCGGAACGCCATCTCCAGGCCGAAATTGCTCATCAACGTACCGACCACCGGTCCACGCAACACACCTTGCTGCTGCCGGCGACGGGCGATGATGAAAAGAATTTCGTCACCGTCCAGAACCTCGCCCTGCTCATCGACCATGATGACGCGGTCGCCGTCGCCATCAAAGGCGATGCCGACCTGTGCCCGCTGTTCGAGCACAGCCTGCTGCAGCCGCGCCGGATATACCGAGCCGCAGTCGACATTGATATTGATGCCGTCCGGCTGGTCGCCGATCGTGGTGACGCTGGCACCGAACTCGCTGAATACTGCCGGCGCAACCTGATAGGTAGCGCCGTTGGCACAATCAAGCACCAGCTTGAGACCATCGAACCCCGCCCCGCCGCCGACGCTGTTTTTGCAAAACTCAACGTAGCGCTGACGGGCATCGGTCATGCGAAAGGCGCGCCCGAGTTGGCTCGAATCCACTGTACTCAAGGGACGCTCGAATTCAGCCTCAATCGCAGCTTCGGCAGCATCGTCCAGCTTCTCGCCGGCGGCGGAAAAGAATTTGATGCCGTTATCATGATGCGGATTATGCGAGGCGCTGATGACGATGCCGGCGCAGGCGCTCTCCGCGCGGGTCAGATGGGCAATGCCCGGAGTCGGCATCGGCCCGAGCAGGACGATATCGAGCCCGGCAGCCGAAAAGCCGGCCTCCAGAGCCGACTCGAACATATAACCGGAAAGCCGGGTGTCCTTACCAATGAGAACTTTTTTGCCGCCCTGACGGGCAAGTACACGGCCAGCCGCCCAACCCAGCTTGAGCATGGAGTCCGCGGTGATCGGGAACTCACCCACTTTGCCGCGAATGCCGTCGGTTCCAAATAAGCGTTTGCTCATAGCCCGCTCCGTGATTTTCATTCTTGACTGAATCCCTGCACAGAGGGAGCGCTCGCGGGGGCAGCCTTACCAACCGACAGCGTAGGCGACTTTGATTGCTTCCACTGTAGGCCGCACGTCATGCACACGCACAATCCGCGCCCCTTCCCGCACAGCTATCACTGCAGCCGCCAGGCTGCCGTATAAACGCTCACTGGGCTCAAGGCCGAGCATGGCGCCGATCATGGACTTGCGGGACATACCGACCAGCACCGGATAACCCAAGGTGGTCTGAACCCGCAACTCGTCCAACAGGCGGCAATTGTGCTCCAAGGTCTTGCCGAAGCCGAAGCCGGGATCGACCAGAATTGCCTCGTGAGCGATACCCGCCATCTCACAGGCCCGCGCCCGCTCCAGCAGGAAATCTCGCACCTCCGCCACCACGTCTTCGTAGTGGGGACTCTGCTGCATGGTCCGCGGTGTCCCTTGCATGTGCATCAGACAGACCGGCACCTTTAACTCCGCCACTGCTGCCAACGCACCCGGTGCGGTTAGGGCCCGTATGTCGTTGATCATGCCAGCACCGGCAGCAACCGCCTGCCGCATCACCTCGGGCTTGGTGGTATCCACCGATAGCGGCACGGGAAACCGGGCCGCCAACGCTTCCACCACCGGCAGCACCCTATCCAGCTCCTGCTGGACAGAAAGCTCCTCGGAACCAGGGCGCGTTGACTCACCGCCGATATCGAGGATCGCAGCGCCATCCGCGACCATGCTCGCCGCATGATCTATGGCTGCAGGAAGAGAAAAAAAACGCCCACCGTCAGAAAAAGAGTCGGGGGTGATGTTGAGTATGCCCATGACCTGGGGGGCGCTCAGGTCGAGCGCCCGCCCATTGCAGTCCAGCACGGGCCCAGAGGCAGCCGTCATTGCTTGAGCATCAGTGGTCGCTGGCGGGTCGCCGCCCGTAACCAGGCTCCGGCGCTTTGCCACCGGCCGGCGGCGGCACATCGGCGGCACCGGCTGCGGGGCCACCGCGATTATCCGTCCAGTCGGGTGGCGGCTGCGGCGGCCGCCCGTTCATGATGTCGTCGATCTGCTGCCGGTCGATGGTTTCGTACCGGATGAGCGCCTCGGCCATCATATGCAGGATGTCGACATGCTCGGTCAGGATATCTCGGGCCCGATTGTAGTTGGCCTCGATGATGGCGCGGACTTCCTCGTCAATGGTGTGCGCGGTGCCGTCGGAAACCTGCTTGCGCTGGGTCACCGAATGCCCCAGGAACACCTCGCCTTCATCCTCGCCGTAGGATAGCGGACCAAGCCGCTCCGACAGTCCCCACTTGGTGACCATGTTACGGGCAATTTCCGTGGCACGATGGATGTCGTTGGACGCGCCGGTGGTTACCGAGTCTTTGCCGAAGATCATCTCTTCCGCGATCCGCCCGCCGAACAGACTGGCGATCTGGCTGTTAAGCCGCTGCTTGGTGTAGCTGTAGCGGTCTTCCTCCGGCAGGAACATGGTCACGCCCAGCGCCCGGCCGCGTGGAATGATCGTCACCTTGTGCACCGGATCGTGCTCGGGAGACTTCAGCCCGACGATGGCATGGCCGGCTTCGTGATAAGCGGTCAGTCGCTTCTCCTGCTCGCTCATGACCATGGAACGGCGCTCGGCGCCCATCATGATCTTATCCTTGGCGTGCTCGAAATCGAGTTGGTCGACCAGCCGCTTGTTGGCGCGTGCCGCAAACAGAGCCGCCTCGTTCACCAAGTTAGCCAGATCGGCGCCGGAGAAGCCCGGCGTACCGCGGGCGATGATGGTCGGATTGACGTCATCTGCCAGCGGCACCTTGCGCATGTGCACCTTCAGGATCTGCTCCCGGCCACGCACGTCCGGCAACGGCACGACCACCTGACGGTCGAAGCGGCCGGGCCGCAGCAGCGCCGGGTCGAGCACGTCAGGGCGGTTGGTGGCGGCGATAACGATAATGCCTTCGCTGCCCTCGAAACCGTCCATCTCCACCAGCAACTGGTTCAGAGTCTGCTCGCGCTCGTCGTGACCGCCGCCCAAGCCGGCGCCGCGCTGGCGGCCGACCGCGTCGATTTCATCGATGAAGATGATGCAGGGCGCGTGTTTCTTCGCTTGGGCAAACATATCGCGCACTCGCGAGGCGCCGACACCGACAAACATCTCAACGAAATCCGAGCCCGAGATACTGAAAAACGGCACCTTGGCCTCGCCAGCGATTGCTTTGGCCAGCAGAGTCTTACCGGTACCGGGCGAGCCGACCATGAGCACGCCGCGCGGGATCTTGCCGCCCAGCCGCTGGAACTTGCTCGGGTCGCGGAGGAATTCGACCAGCTCGGCGACCTCCTCCTTGGCCTCGTCCACGCCGGCGACGTCGGCAAAGGTAACCCTGATCTGGTCCTCAGACATCATGCGGGCCCGGCTCTTGCCGAACGACATAGCGCCACGGCCACCGCCGCCACCCTGCATCTGCCGCATGAAGAATATCCAGACACCGATCAGCAGCAGGAACGGGAACCAGGAAATCAGGATCTGCAGCAACAGGCTGCGCCCCTCCGGCTCCTTGGCATTGATGGTGACGCCGTTCTCCAGCAAGGTACCGATCAGCGCCTTGTTATCGGTTTCCGGACTGTAAGTCCGGAACCGCGCGCCGGACGAGCGGACGCCGCTGATAATCGGACCCTGCATGGTGACTTCGCGAACCCCCCCCTGCTTCACTTCCTGAATGAAGTTGGAGTAGGAGATTTCGCCAGACGCCGTGCTCCGGTCCTGGAAATTACTGAATACGGACATCAGGACGATGGCGATAATGACCCAAAGGATCAGATTCTTGGCCATGTCGTTCAAGGCACAGCACCTCGACAGGTTTGCTCCGCCACCATAATGCCGGCGGCGAAATCACGATTGATATGAAGAACCCTACTACAGCTCACGATGGCGAGCCAGCAGATAAACTTCCCGGCTGCGTGGCCGGGACGCTTTGGGTTTACGGACAACGACCTTGCCAAATTGCTCTCTGAGGGTCCGCAGGTAGGAATCGAATCCATCGCCCTGAAACACCTTAACCAGCAGATCGCCGCCAGGCTTAAGCACTTGACCAGCGAAGTCCAGCGCAAGTTCCGCGAGGTACATGGCTCGAGGCTGATCCACAACGGATTCTCCAGTGATGTTGGGCGCCATGTCTGACATCACAAGATCGACCGCCGCACCGGCCAGCGCCTCATGCAGCGCCACCAGCGCCGCTTCCTCGGTAAAGTCGGCCTGCAGCACGGTGACACCAGCCAGCGGGTCCATCGGCAGGATATCGAGCGCAATGATGCGGCCGCGCCCTCCCATGATTTTCGCTGCCAGCTGCGACCAGCTGCCCGGCGCTGCCCCCAGATCGACAATGTTCATCCCCGGCCGGATCAGCTTGTCGCGCTCGTGCAGCTCCTGCAGCTTGTACGCGGCGCGGGCCCGGTAACCATCCTGCTGAGCCCGTTTGACGAAGGGATCGGAAAGGTGCTCTCGCAGCCAGCGGCTACTGCTCTTGCTGCGCGCCATTCCGCCCCTCCTGCGCTGCTACCGCCAGTCGCCGCACCACTTGCCGGGTTCGCAGAATAACCCAGGCAGCGCTGACCACCGCAATCAGTGCCAGTACCGTCAGCTCCATGACGCGACTGAGCGACAGGCTCACCGCCAGCAAGGCAACGACGATGCAGATCGCGACCGCCAACGCCAATTCGAGCTTGGTCGCGTTCAGCGCCGCCGAAACGCTTTCCGGCGTAACGCGACCATCAGTCTCCGTTTCTAGCAATTTTCCCATCCGTCAATGATACCCATGCTAAACTGCGCGCCCTTTCAACAAGCCGCGACCGACATCGATGACCGCTCTCAGCGAAGCGCAAAAGCGCCACCTCCGCCGCCTTGGACATGCTCTCAAACCCGTGGTTCTGATGGGTGGCGCCGGCCTCACCCCGGCGGTGAGCCACGAAATCGATCTGGCACTGGAGCACCACGAACTGATCAAGGTCAAGCTGGTCAGCGATGACCGGGAGCAGCGGCGCCTGCTGGCAGCCGACATTGCCATCCAGGCCAGAGCGGTGCTGGTGCAACTGATTGGCAATATCGCCTTGCTGTATCGGCCCAACCCGCAGAAAAAGAAGCGGATCGCACTACCTTAGAAGTGCTTAGCGCCTGCCGGCCGGAAGGATAGCGGCAGGCGCTGCCAAATAGCCATCCCTGCTTCTCCTTGAGCCTTTTACGCGGCTGCAACCGGCTGTTTCTGGCCGGGAGCGAGGGCCACCAGCGCCAAGCCAAGCAAGCTCACGAGCAAATAAACAACCTGAGCAATACCGTGCAGCCGAGCGAA
>DASULL010000122.1:0-16558 GCA_036278215.1 Gammaproteobacteria bacterium
TTCGCAGTTGCGCGGCGGGCTCGAGTTGGGCACGAGGTAGCGCACGCCGAACGCCAGCGGCTCGCCACCGGGAACGCGTACCGTCCGCTGTTCGCCGATCAGGAGGTCCGGCAGATAATGCCGGCCGGTGCAGGTGGCGGCATCATCGAACACGGCGACTTCGGTGCGACCGGACGTGATGTTGTGGAAGGTAACGTGCGCGGCTGGGCCGGCCAAGGGCTCTTGGTAAGGGCGCTTGACCGGCGGCGCGCAGGCGGTGAGGGCAAGCAACAGCGAGCCGATAAGAGCGGGCTTGAGCATGGACGATGCCTCCTGCAATTCCATTGGTGTGTTTTTAAAGCTTGCAAGTGTTCTGGTTCTGCAGAAAAACCGGCTTGCGGCAAGGCCGCAATGCGGTCCCGCTGCAAGCGGCTAGGAGCGCTCGGCCGTTTTGTCTTGAGTTAGGCGCAGGTACTTGGCGTAAAGCTGCTCCTGCGTTTCCGGCCGGTTCGGGTCGAGTGGGATGCACTCAACTGGGCAAACCTGCTGGCATTGTGGCGTGTCGAAGTGGCCGACGCACTGCGTGCAGCGATCAGGATCGATCTCGTAGATCTCCGGCCCCTGCGAGATCGCCTCATTGGGGCAGACCGGCTCGCAGACGTCGCAGTTGATGCACTCGTCGGTGATGATGAGGGACATGGCATGTGTCGAGCGTCGAGGGTACGGCCTTGGACCAAGGTCGTACCGAAAGGTTCGTTACTTGTTCCGGACTCTGGCGATCAGCGCGTCGTGCACGATCGGGTGCACGAACTTGCTGACATCGCCGCCGAGGGCGGCGACTTCACGCACCAGGCTGGAAGAAATGTAGGAATACTGTTCTGCCGGCGTGAGGAAGATCGTTTCGGCATCGACCAGCTGCCGGTTCATGCTGGCGAGCTGGAACTCGTACTCGAAGTCCGATACCGCGCGCAGACCGCGCAGGATGACCTGGGCGTTGCGCTTGCGCACGAAGTCAGCGAGCAGAGTATCGAAGGATGCCACTTCGACGTTGGGCAGGTGGCCCAGCACCTGACGCGCTAGATCGAGCCGTTCGTCCACCGTAAAGGCTGGCTTCTTGCTCGGGCTCGGATAGGCGGCGATGGCGACGATCAGCGTGCCGAACAGCTTGGCAGCGCGCTCGATCAGATCGCTATGGCCCTTGGTCAGAGGATCGAAGGTGCCCGGATAGATGGCAGTGATGGGCATGACGTTTCCTTAAATTGCTTCCTCGTGGCGCCGCGCCAGGTAGTAGGCGACCTGGCCGGCGTGCGCCTGGCGATGCATGGTCCAGTTGTCGGGGATCGATGGTACCGCCTTGGCCCGGTCCTGCTCCATATAGATCAGGGCGCCGGGTTTCAGCCAGTGATGCTGCTCTAGAAGCTCACAGCACTTGCTGATGATATCGGCGCCAAACGGCGGGTCAATAAAGACGATATCGAAAGACCCGGTGGGCGTTTCCAGAAAGCGCAGCGCGTCGGCCTGGAGAACCTGGCCGTTGTCGACGCCGAAGGTCGCCAGCGCAGTGCGGGTGGCCGCCGCCGCCGCGGCATTGCGTTCCACGAACACGACCGATTCGGCGCCGCGCGATAGCGCTTCCAGCCCCATCGCCCCGCTGCCGGAGAAAAGATCCAGGCAGCGGGCGCCGGGCGTATAGGCCTGCAGCCAGTTGAAGACCGTTTCGCGGATCCGGTCGCCGGTCGGCCGCAGGCCGTCGACGTCCGGGAAGCTGACGCGCCGGCCACGCCAGTTGCCCCCAATGATGCGTAGTGTGTTCGGACGATGCTTCATTGCGCAGACTCGGATGGTTGCGGGCCGACCAGCACCGTCGCCATTGCTGCTGGATTCAGGTGGCGCTGGAAAGCGGCTTGCACGTCCTTGGCGGTAACGGCGCCGATGCGGTCAAGGTAGGTATCGAGATAGTCCAAGGGCAGCCCATAGAAGCCGATCACGGCGAGGTAGCCGACGATCTTGCTGTTGCTGTCGAGATTGAGCGGAAAGCCGCCGGTGATATTGCGCTTGGCCAGATCCAGCTGCTGCTGGGTTGGACCGTTCTGCAGGAAATCAGCGAATACCTTGCGCAACACGGTAACCGCCTGCTCGGCGCTCTCGTTGCGAACCTGCGAGCCGATGACGAACGGCCCCGGCTTGGCTGACGGCACGAAATAGCTGGAGGTGGAGTACGACAGGCCGTGCTGGTCGCGCATGGTGGTCGTCAGCAGCGAGACCAGGCCGCCGCCGCCGAGGACATGATTGCCCACCATGAAAGCGTAGATATCCTTGTCGCCGCGCGCTATCGCCGGCTGGCCGATGATGATGTGAGTCTGCGCCGAGTTGAACGGCACCTGCTCCAGCTGGGATTGTGCCAGCGGTTGGACTGGCGGCAGCGGCGGCGCTGCCGGTCCGGCTGGCAAGGCATCGTTCAGGCGGCGGGCCAGGGTTTCGGCCTGGGTCCGGTCGATCGCGCCGACGATAGCGACGACGACGTTGCCGGCGGTGTAGTACTGCCGATAAAAGTTCACCACATGGTCACGGGTGATCTGCGGCAGGCTCTGCTCGGTGCCGGATGGCGGGTTGGCGTACGGGTGGTCGCCGTAGATCGCCCGGTAAAAGGCGCGGGTTCCGAGTTCATCGGGCGATTGCCGCACTGCCTGCAGCCCGACCAACATGCGTGCCTTTTGCCGCTCGAAGGCGGCGGCCGGGAAATCGGGCGAGCCGATAATGCGGGTCAGGGTGTCGACCGCCTGCTCCAGCGCCGCCGGGTTGGTCAGGCTGCGCAGCTGCAGCCAGGCCATATCGCGCTCGCTGCCACCGGACAGGCGGGCGCCGACTGTTTCCAGGCGTCGGGCGACCTCGCCGGCGTCGAGTCCATCGTTACCTTGGTCAAGCAGGGCACTGGTCAGCTGCGCCAAGCCCGGCAGGCTGCCATCGCGGGCGCCGGCGGCGTCGAAGGTGAGGCGGATGTCGACGATGGGCAGATTGTCGTTCTGCACGAAGTACACGCGTGCGCCCTGATCCAGCGTCCAGTGCTGGATCGGCGGTACCGCCGCCGCCAATGCGGGCAGCAGGGTGATCAACAGAGTCGCTAGCAGTCGCATGCCGATACGCATCAGCCCTGCCCTCCAGAAATCGGATTGAGATGCAGAATGGCCCGCCGGGGCTCGGTCAGGTAGCGCCGGGCCACTGCCTGCACCTGCTCGGCGGTAACGGCGCGAATGCGGTCCTCGAATTCGAGCAGGGTGCGCCAGCCGATGCCGGTGGTTTCCAGCATGCCGATTTGCATGGCTTGGTAGAAGATCGAGTCGAGCTGATACAGATGGTCGGCGATCATCTGATTCTTGGCCCGCTCCAGCTCTTCGGCGTTGATGCCGCCCTCGCGAACCCGCTCGACCTGCTCCAGCAGGGCTGCTTCGAGATCCGCCAGAGTGCGGTTGCGGGCAGGGTAGCCGCTGAAGCTGAACTGACTGCTCAGCCGCGCCACCGCTGAGTAATCGGCGCCCACGCCGGCGGCGACCTCCCGGCCGCGCACCAGCTCGCTGGACAGGCGGGCGCTCTCGCCGCCATCGAGCACGCCGGCCAGCACGGTCAGCGCGTACGGTTCCCAGGCTTCCGCCGCCGTGGCCATCGACGGGGTCTCATAGCTGATCGTCAGATACGGCAGCTCCGCCGGCAGCGACACTTCGATGCGGCGGCTGCCCGGCGTCTGCAGCGTGATCGGCTTGCGAACCGCCGGCAGGGCGCGGGCCGGGATACGGCCGAAATAGCGTTCGGCCAGTACCCGCACCGCCTCCGGCTCGACGTCGCCGGCCACTACCAGAATGGCGTTGTTCGGCGCGTACCAGCGCTGGTACCAGCGCTGCAGGTCGGCCATCGTCATGGCTTGCAGGTCTTCCATCCAGCCGACGATCGGATTGCGGTACGGGCTGAGCAGATTGGCGACGGTGTTGAAGTGCTCCAGCGCCAGCGCGATGGGATTGTCCTCGGTGCGCAGCCGGCGCTCTTCCATCACCACCTGCACTTCCTTCTTGAAGTCCGCCTCCTGCAGGCGCAGGTTGCGCATGCGGTCGGCTTCGAGTTCCAGCGCGATCGGCAGCCGGTCGGCGGCCAGTTGCTGGAAGTAGGCGGTGAAGTCGCGGCCGGTGAAGGCATTCTCGCGGCCGCCCTGCAGGGCGATGATGCGAGAGAACTCGCCGGCCGGGTAACGGGTCGTACCCTTGAACATCATGTGTTCCAGCACATGCGAGATGCCGGTGCTGCCCACTTCCTCGTAGCTGGAGCCGATTCGGTACCAGACCATGGAGGCAACCACCGGCGCGCGGTGATCGGGCCGGACGATCACGGTCATGCCGTTGTTGAGCTTGAACTCCTGGATCTCCGGCCGTTCGACGGCGAGAGCCGCCGGTGCCGACAGCGTCAGCAGGGTAAGGGCGATGTACAGCAGACGGCGCATGCAGACCTCTTGTACGACGGGGGAAGACATCAGACCGGTTGCGCGATGGTAGGATACCGACACATTCCCGGACATAGGATTCTGGCAGACTCGGGCCGATCCACTATGATCGCCCAAGTCTGCCAGAATCCAAGAAGGACAGTACCTGCCCATGTGGGGTTTTCGCAAAAAGCACAAGGCCGAAGAGCAGCCGGCGCAGCCGCAGCAGCCCGCGGTGGAACAACAGCCGGAGCCGGCCACGCCTGAGCCGACCGAGCCGCCGGTTGTAGTCGAGGCGCCGTTGCCGGCCGCCGTGGCCGAGCCGGCGCCAGCAACTGAATCGGTACCGCCGAAGAACTGGTTCGCGCGCCTGCGGGAGGGCTTGAGCCGCACCCGGACCGACATGACCGAGGGGCTGGCCAGCCTGTTTCTTGGCAAGAAACAGATCGACGACGAGCTGCTGGAGGAGCTGGAAACCCGGCTGTTGATGGCGGACGTCGGGGTCGAGGCGACCGAGCGCATCATCCGCGGCGTCACCGAGCGGGTCGCGCGGCGGCAGCTGACCGACTCCCAGGCGCTGTTCGAGGCGCTGCGCGACAACATGGCGGCCATCCTCGCGCCGGCCAGCGCGCCTCTGGTCATCGATACGGCCCGCAAACCGTTCGTGATCCTGGTGGTCGGCGTCAACGGTGCCGGCAAGACCACCACCATTGGCAAGCTGGCGCGGCATTACAAGGCCGAGGGTCGGTCGGTGATGCTGGCGGCCGGCGATACGTTTCGCGCCGCCGCCATCGAACAGCTGCAGGCCTGGGGTGAGCGCAGCCAGATTCCGGTGATCGCCCAGCATTCCGGTGCCGATTCCGCTTCGGTGATCTTCGATGCCCTGCAGGCGGCCAGCTCGCGCCGCGCCGATGTGCTGATCGCCGATACCGCCGGTCGTCTGCACACCCAGGCCAACCTCATGGAGGAGCTGAAGAAAGTCAAGCGGGTGCTCGGCAAGATCGATGCCGACGCGCCGCACGAAACCTTGCTGGTGCTGGACGCCAGTACCGGTCAGAACGCGCTCAACCAAGCCAAGAAATTCCACGAGGCGATCGCGCTCGATGGCATCGTCCTGACCAAGCTGGATGGTACCGCCAAGGGCGGGGTGATCTTCGCCATCGCTGATGCGCTCAAGCTGCCGATCCGTTTCATCGGTGTCGGCGAGGGGGTGGAGGATCTGCGGCCGTTCAACGCGGAAGAATTCGTCGCGGCACTGCTGGATCAGCCAGCGAAACAATAAATAGCAAAGCCAAATAAAAGAACGCTGGCCTCATGATCCGTTTCGACAACGTCAGCAAGCGCTACCCGAATGGCTATCAAGCCCTGCATGGCATCAACCTGCATATCCGCCAGGGCGAGATGGTGTTCGTTACCGGCCACTCCGGTGCCGGTAAGAGCACGCTGCTGCGTCTGATCCCGTTGCTGGAGCGGCCGTCCAACGGCCAGATCCTGGTCAGCGGCGTCAACCTCAGCCGACTGGGCCGGCGCAGCATCCCACAACTGCGCCGCCGGGTCGGCATGATCTTCCAGGATTACCGGCTGCTGCATGATCGCAGTGTGTACGATAACGTCGCGCTGCCGCTGGTGATTGGCGGCGTGCCGCACGTGGAGATCGGCCGGCGGGTGCGGGCGGCGCTGGACAAAGTCGGCTTGCTCGACAAGGAATCCGCTTACCCGATCACCCTGTCGGGCGGCGAACAGCAGCGGGTCGGGATCGCCCGCGCCGTGGTTAGCCGGCCGCCCATCCTGGTGGCCGATGAGCCCACCGGCAACCTCGATCCGGCACTGTCCTGGGAGATCATGCAGCTGTTCCGGGATTTTCAGCAGGTCGGCGTGACCGTCGTCATCGCCAGCCACGACCTTGATCTGGTCGGCCGCATGGGACAGCGTGTCGTCACCTTGACGCGTGGCCGTTTGCTGGGGGAGGAGGTTGCCTGATGGCCGAGCAACCGAGTGTGCGGCGCAGTCAGGGCCGCCTGCGGCAGATTCTCAATGCCTTCGCCAGCAGTCATGGCCGCGCCCTGTTCGGCGCGCTGGGCCGCTTGTACCGGACCCCGCTGGCCACGCTAATGACGGCCGCGGTACTTGGCATCGCCTTGGCGCTGCCGACCGGTTTTCTATTGCTGCTGTCCAACCTGCAAGGCGCTACGGTCGGCTGGAACGCCGATGCCCGCCTGAGCGCGTTTCTCCGGACCGACGTCGGTTCCGAGCGCTATCGTGCCCTGGCCGCCGCTCTTGAACAGGATCCGCAGGTGGCGGCCACCACTCTGATTACTCCGGAACAAGCTCTGGAAGAGTTCCGTGCCGCCTCGGGTATGGAAGATGCCCTGGCCTTGCTCGACAGCAATCCCTTGCCAGCGGTGGTGCTGGTGTGGCCGGCTACTGGGCTGGCGCCGGATGCGGCGGCTGCGCTCGCCGAGCGGGTGCGACGGCTGCCGGAAGTCGAACTGGTGCAGCTTGATCATGCCTGGATACAGCGGTTGGCGATCATGGTCGACCTGGCCCGCCGCGCGACCCTGGTAATCGCTGCCATGCTCGGCATCGCCGTTATCCTGGTAATCGGCAATACCATCCGACTGGCGATCGAGAATCGCCGCGATGAACTAGTGATCATCAAGCTGCTCGGCGCTACCGACGCTTTCATCCGCCGGCCGTTTCTCTACGAAGGTTTCTGGTACGGCGCCGCTGGTGGCAGCTTGGCGCTGCTGCTGATCGAATCGGCGCTGTTGCTGTTGCGCGGTCCGGCCGTCGCCTTAACCGCTTCCTACGGTAGCCCGCTGCTGATCCACGGCCTAGGCTGGTCCGGCGTCGGCTTGCTGCTGGGCAGTAGCACCCTGCTCGGGCTGACCGGTTCCTGGCTGGCGGTCGGGCGCCATCTGCGGGCGCTCGAACCGCGCTAGCTCCCTCCACTGTTGCCGATCGGCGACGGGTTTTTTTCTAAGAAACGCGCGTAAGCTATTTGTCCACCAAGATTTTCTGGTGGGTGCCCTAGGTAATCGAGTGGATTTTCCCGGTTCCGGGCGGGCTCGGCAACTGGCTATTCTTGGCTCAGGGAATGCGAGGGATTCTCATAAATCCCCAAACCCCCGGCGTCCCAGGATCGGACGCCAGCGACTTCAACCTCGTCTACGGCCTGCACAGGAGCGGGCCCGAGGGAGAGAAAACGCCAAGGAAAGAGGTGCCATATGGATAGTCGTTCTGCCTTCGTGACCCCTAAAGCCTCCCCTTTACCACTTCAGGTTGGCAGCGAGGAAGCTTACATCCACGCCGTCAATCGTGTACCCATGCTGACCGCTGAGAACGAGTACGATCTTGCCGTCAGTTACCGTCAGGAAGGCGACCTCGAAGCGGGGCGGCAACTGGTCATGTCCCATCTCCGCTTCGTTGTCCATATTGCGCGCAGCTATACCGGCTACGGGCTGCCGCTTGCGGATCTTATCCAGGAAGGCAACATCGGCTTGATGAAGGCGGTCAAGCGCTTCGACCCCGAGGTGCGGGTGCGTCTGGTGTCCTTCGCCGTCCACTGGATTCGCGCCGAAATCCACGAATTCATTCTGCGCAACTGGCGCATTGTTAAAGTGGCGACGACCAAGGCGCAGCGCAAGCTGTTTTTCAATCTGCGCGGCCGGAAAAAACGCCTCGGCTGGTTGACCCATGACGAAGTACTGGCAGTCGCCCAGGACCTGAACGTCAAACCCGAGACGGTGCTGGAAATGGAGTCCCGGCTTTCCGGTCAGGACATCGGCTTTGAAGCTCGTCTCGATGAAGAAGAGGAGGATAGCGTTATCCGTGCGCCGGCCGCCTACCTCGAGAGCGACGTACCAGACCCGGCGTCGCAGACCGAGGACGACGACTGGCGCGACCAGCAATCGCGAGCGCTGCAGCGTGCTCTGGAAACATTGGATGAACGTTCCCGCGACATCGTTACCCGCCGTTGGCTGGGCGAGCAGAAGTCCTCTCTGCAGGAGCTGGCCGACGACTACCACGTCTCCGCCGAACGCATCCGCCAGCTAGAGAAAAACGCCATGAAGAAACTGCAGGCGGCGATGGCGGTCTAGACCAAGCCCGCACGTGCCTCTCAGGCGCAAGCCTGGGAGGCTACGCCAGCAGCATGAAGCCGCGGTTGATGGCGTAGCCGCCAACCATCAGGAAAACGAATAGGATGCCGGCCAGCAGGATCGGCCGCAGGCCTGCCTGACGGATCGCCGAAACACGGGTGTTCAGCCCCAGCGCGGCCATCGCCATGGCGAGCAGAATGCCGTCCAGGCGGACCAGGTCGCTGACCAGGGCGGACGGCAGCAACTGAGCCGAATGGATGCCGCTGACCATGACGAACAAGACGGCGAACCAAGGGATCATGATCGGTTGACGGCCAGCTTGAGATTCGCGCCGTCTCAGACTGTTGCCGAGAATCAGCAGGAACGGCGCCAACAGCATTACCCGCAGCATCTTCGTAATGACCGCCGTGGCGGCCGCTTCTTCGCTTATTGCGTTGCCGACCGCCACCACTTGTGCGACTTCGTGAATGGTCGAGCCCACGTAGATCCCGAAGGCGTTGTCCGATAGCTGCAGCGGTGCATACAGTGCCGGATAGATAAACATCCCCAAGGTACCGAACACCACCACTGTCGCGACCGCGATAGACGCCTTGTGTGCCTGCGACCGGAGCACCGATTCGGTGGCGATCACCGCCGCCGCGCCGCAAATCGCGCTGCCGGCGCCGATCAGGATGGACGTGTCCCGATCCAGCTTGAGCAGCCGGGTGCCCAGCATGGCGGCGAGCAGAAAGGTGCTCGTCACGATGGTGACGTCGATCAGGAGGCCCGCCCAGCCCACGCCGGCAATCTGCTGGAAGGTGATGCGGAATCCATACAGGATTATCCCAGCCCGCAATAGATAGCTCTTGGAGAAGCCCACCCCATCGCCGCAGACGGTGGCCAGCCGGGGGAAAACGGTGTTGCCGAGAAGGATCCCGAGCAGAATCGCCAGGGTCAGGGCGCTGAGCCCCGACTGCTGGGCTAGCGGCAGGCCAGCCGCCCAGGAGGCCAACAGGGCAATCCCGCCAACCAAGGCGACGCCAGGGAGAAAGGAGCCGACGGATTTAGTGCGCGGGGTTATAACCGCTTCAGTGTTGTTCATAAGCATAAGCCTATGCTTTGCCCGCATATAGGGGAAACATATAATGCTTATTTAATTAATCAGTTGAGCTTATAAGGATGTTGCGGATCACGCTGAAGCAGATCGAAGTGTTCGTTGCGGTGGTGCAGCAGGGCAGCGTGACCCGGGCGGCGGCGGTTATTGGGCTGACACAGGCTGCTGCCAGTATGGCGCTGGCCGATCTCGAGCGGCAGCTGGATACACGACTGTTCGATCGCATCGGTAAACGGCTGGCGCTGAATGAGGATGGCCGCACCCTCTATCCGAAGGCTGTGGAAATCGTGGAGCGGGTGCAGGAGCTGGAAAGTTGCCTACGGCCGGGCCAGCGGGCCACCGATCTGCGCTTAGGTGCCAGTTCGACAGTCGGTAATTATGTGCTGCCGCGCTTGATGAGCGAGTTTTTGGCAGCGGCTCCACAGAGCCAGTTGCGTCTCGAGGTGAAAAACACCCGTGGCGTCATAGAAGCGATGCGGCGATTTCAGATCGACCTCGGTTTTGTCGAAGGCCCGTGCCTGGATCCGGAGCTCGACAGCATTCCCTGGCGGGAGGACGAACTTGCGGTCTGTGCGGCACCGGACCATCCCTTGGCCCAGCAAGCCACCCTGACTCCAGCAGACTTGCGTGCCCATCAGTGGATATTGCGCGAGCCGGGCTCTGGCACCAGGGAGGTGGTCGAGCAACTGCTCGAGAACCAGCTGGGTCGCATACGGCTGCTGATGGAGCTGGGGAATACGGAAGCAATCAAGCGCGCGGTCGAGAGCGGAATGGGAATATCCTGCCTGCCGAAGATCGCTCTGCTGGAAGCGGTCGAGCGCGGCAAGCTGGTCTGCCTGACGACGCCGTTCTTGCAGCTGACCCGCCGGTTTTACATCCTGCTGCATCGGCAGAAGCACCGGACCCTGGGTATCGAGAGTTTTCTGACGCACTGCCTGCAGAGCACGGCGGTGGGGTAAAGAGATAATTCACCACAGAGACACAGAGACACAGAGGAAGACGGGGAGACTAACCAAAGACACAAAGGAGAGTCTTTAACTTTTTGTCTTGGTGGTGAACGCTTTTTTGTTTTCCCTCGGTGTCCTCTGTGTCTCTGTGGTGCAAGCCCTTTTCACAACAGCCCGCGTTCGGCGAACGACACCACTTCGCCATCGCCGATCACGAAGTGGTCGAGCAGCCGGATGTCCACCAGCGCCAAAGCATCCTTCAAACGCTGCGTGAGCCTTTCATCGGCACGGGATGGTTCGGCGACCCCGGAGGGGTGGTTGTGGGCGACGATCAGCGCAGCGGCATTGCGTGCCAGAGCGAGCTTGACGATTTCCCGGGGGTAGACGCTGGCGGCATCGATGGTGCCGCGGAACATTTCCTCGAAAGCGATCACCCGGTGGCGGTTATCCAGCAGCAGACAGGCGAAGACCTCATGCGGATAATCGCGCAGGCGGGCCAGCAGGAAGCGCCGGGTATCCTCCGGACTGCCGAGGGTTTCGCCGCGCTGCAGCCGCTCCCACAGGTGGCGCCGGCCCATCTCCAATACCGCCTGTAACTGTGCGAACTTGGCCGGCCCTAAGCCTTTATGGGCGCTGAATTCGGCTAAGTCGGCCTCCAGCAGCCGGCGCAGGCTGCCGAACTCGGCAAGCAGTTGCCGGGCCAGATCGACCGCCGTTACTCCTTGCAGTCCGGTACGTAGAAAAATCGCCAGTAGCTCGGCGTCCGACAGGCTTTGTGGCCCGCGCGCCAGCAGCTTCTCCCGCGGGCGTTCCGCCAGCGGCCAGTCCGTGATTGCCATCGATCCCTCGACGTATTGTTGTTTTGGTTGTTTTATCGCCCGCCATCGGTTTCGGCAGTGGGTTACCCCAATGGTATATATAGCAGGACCCGCGGCCGGCTTTGCCGTCCATGCCCTTTGGGTTACTCTGTCGCCAATTCAGGTTCCCCGTCCTATGAGCTCACTTTCCCAACGCAAGATTGTCCTTGGCGTCACCGGCGGCATTGCTGCCTACAAGAGCGCCGACCTGACCCGCCGCCTGCTGGATGCCGGTGCCGAGGTGCGGGTCGTGATGACCCAGGCAGCGACCCAGTTCGTCGGCCCGCTTACCTTCCAGGCTTTGTCCGGTAATCCGGTACACCTGGATCTGCTCGATCCGGCAGCCGAAGCGGCGATGGGACACATCCAGCTTGCCCGCTGGGCCGATACGGTGCTGGTGGCGCCGGCCAGCGCCGACTTCATGGCGCGGCTCGCCCATGGCATGGCCAACGACCTGCTGACCACGCTCTGCCTGGCCACCGATGCCGCCATCGTGCTCGCGCCGGCGATGAATCGGCTGATGTGGCAGAACGCCGCGACCCGTGACAATGTCGCGCTGCTGAGCCGCCGGGGGGTGCGTCTGATCGGCCCGGCAGCCGGCGGCCAGGCCTGCGGCGAAATAGGCGAAGGCCGCATGGTCGAGCCGTTGGATATCGTCAGCGCGTTAGCCGAGCCCGAGTCGCGGGAGCAGCCGCTCGCAGGGCGGACGGTGCTGGTGACCGCTGGGCCGACCTATGAAGCGATCGATCCGGTGCGCTTCATCGGCAACCGCAGCTCCGGCCGGATGGGATTTGCCGTTGCCGCCGCCGCCCGCCAGGCTGGCGCGCAGGTGATCCTGGTGTCAGGGCCGAGCCAGCAAGCGACGCCGGTTGGGGTAGAGCGGATCGATGTGACCAGCGCCGCTGAGATGTACCAGGCGGTGATGCAGCAGGTCGAGCGGGCCGACATTTTCATCGGCGCCGCCGCAGTGGCGGATTACCGGCCGGCCCAGACGGCGGACGCCAAGATCAAGAAGCAGTCGGAACAGCTTGCGCTGACCTTGGAGCGCACCAAAGATATCTTACAGGCCGTTGCTGCTCGCGCAACGGCGCCGTTCACGGTGGGCTTTGCCGCGGAAACGCACGATCTGCCGCGCTACGCGCGCGACAAACTGGAGCGTAAGAAGCTCGATATGATCGCCGCCAACTGGGTTGGCGGCGAAACCGGCTTCGACACCGCCGACAACGCCCTGGAAGTGTTCTGGCGGGACGGGCAGGCAAGCCTCGGCCGGCAGGGCAAGGATGCGCTGGCACAACAATTAATCAACCTGATCGCCGACAGATACCATGCGAAACATTCAGCTTAAAGTGCTCGACCCGCGCCTGGGCGCGGAATTCCCTCTGCCGGCTTACGCTACCGACGGTTCCGCCGGGCTGGACCTGCGCGCCTGTCTGGAGGCGCCGTTGACTCTGGAGCCGGGCAATACCGAGCTTATTTCGACCGGGATCGCCATTCATATCGCTGATCCTGGCCTGGCGGCCATGCTGCTGCCCCGGTCCGGGCTGGGCCACAAGCACGGCATCGTGCTCGGCAATCTGGTCGGCCTGATCGACTCCGATTATCAGGGCCAGGTTTTCGTGTCCTGTTGGAACCGGGGCCGGGACAGCTTCACCATCGAGCCCGGCGAGCGAATCGCCCAGCTGGTGCTGGTGCCGGTTGTGCAGGCGCACTTTGAAGTGGTCGCCGAGTTCGCTCCTACGCAACGAGCCGAGGGCGGCTTCGGCCATTCCGGGCGGCAGTGAGGCCGGCGCCATGAAGCTCCCGAGGATCGGCCGGCCGGCGACCAAACAAACGATCAAGCGGCGCCGTATTCGCCGGCGGGAATTCATGGTGTGGCCCTACGCCGGCGTGCTGATGCTGGCGGCAGTCTGTGTGATCGCGCTACTCGGTTGGAAAGCCGAGAGCGGTGCGGACCGGCTGCAGCAGGAGGCGCGTGCCGAACTGGCGGCGCGGGATGCCCGTTTGCTGGTGGTTCGGTTGGAGCGGCGCCTGCAGAGTGGTTCGACGGCGCTTGCTGTGCTAGCCAGCCAGGAACGGCTGGTGCGAGCGTTTGCCGACAAGGCGCAGCACCGTCAATTGACCGATC
This sequence comes from Gammaproteobacteria bacterium, assembly GCA_036278215.1. Taxonomy (GTDB): domain Bacteria; phylum Pseudomonadota; class Gammaproteobacteria; order Nitrococcales; family AK92; genus JAAYIK01. The sequence continues at coordinate 13,567 of DASULL010000122.1, forward strand.
TGCAGCGCGAGTACCAAAGAAGCCTGCCGGACGCAGCGCGGTTGGCGTTGTTGCCCGCCAGACTGAATGCGCCGGACCTGGAAGCGCAGCCGCCGATCGGTTATGCCGTGCTGGATATGCTGCGTGGCGCCGAGCGCGAGGGCAAGGCGCCTCCCCCCGAAGTTCATTTCCCGGGTCAGGCCGATGCTCACGTCAATATTGTCCAGCCGGTGCTGGACGGGGCGGAAGTGGTCGGCCACATCTTGGCAAGCTACCCGTTGAGCTGGCTGCAGCAGGCGCTGCAAGGCGCCGACGGCGGGGTAACACTGAGCCAGGGCGGCGTCGCCGTAATCAAGGCCGGGCCAGCGCAAGGAGTGCAGGTGCGTTTGCCGGTGCCTGCGACTAATTGGCAGTTGCTGTACGTTGCGCCGGTTACGGCGCCGGCCGGTGCCGGCATCGCCGTCCCGCTGGCGCTGCTCGGTGTGCTGCTGTTGATCATCGCGGCCGTGTTCTTTTTGCTGCAGCGCGAATTTCGGCGCAACGGGCCAAATACTGGCAAAGAGCCCGAGTCCGAGCCGCCATCGGGACAAGCGCAGGCGGTAGCAGCGGCCGCCGAAGCTCCCCGGGAAGCCGAGCCCTTTGCCGCGATAGCGGTTCCGATCATGGCTGCGACAGAGCAGGCGAACGAGCTGGCGGGGGCAGGGGAAAGCAGCGGAATCACTGTCGACCCCCGCATTCTGCGCGCCTATGACGTTCGCGGCGTCGTCGGTCAGGGTCTGACTGCCGCAGTGGTTCATGCTTTCGGGCGGGCCATCGCCACCGAGATGGCCGCTGCCGGACAGCAAGAGATCGTGGTGGCGCGCGATGGCCGATTGTCCGGCCCGGAGCTGCACCAGGCTCTGATCGAGGGGCTGGTGGCCAGTGGACGCACGGTCATCGATATCGGCCAGGTGCCGACACCGGTAATGCATTTTGCCACCTTCCAGCTCGCCACCGGCGCTGGCGTGATGGTCACTGGCAGCCACAATCCGCGCGATTACAACGGCTTGAAGATCGTCGTCGGCGGTCGGGCGTTGTCCGGCGACGAGATCGTCGCCCTTGGCCGGCGGGTGGAGCAGGGCGATTTCGTCAGCGGCGCAGGCAGCGTGCGCAGGCAGTCGGTGCTCACCGAGTACGTTGACCGCATCGTTCGGGATGCCACGCTGCATCGGCCACTGCGTATCGTCATTGACTGCGGCAACGGGGTCGCTGGCGGGGTGGCGCCGCAGGTGTTCCGCGCCATGGGCTGCGAGGTGGAAGAGCTGTTCTGCGAAATCGACGGCAACTTTCCGCACCATCACCCCGATCCGACCGTGCCTGCCAACCTCGAGGCGCTGATCAGCCTGGTGCGGCTGCAGCAGGCCGACGTCGGCCTTGCCTTCGATGGCGACGGCGATCGCCTTGGCGTGGTGGACTCGAGCGGCCGCATCATCTGGCCCGATCGCCAGCTGATGCTGTTCGCCCGCGAGGTGCTGACTTATGCACCCGGTGGGCACGTGGTGTTTGATGTGAAGTGCTCGGCCCGGCTGGCCGAATTCGTTACCGACCATGCCGGGGTGCCGCTGATGTGGAAGAGCGGCCACTCGATGATTCGCAACAAGATGCGGGAAGTGAGCGCGCCGCTCGCCGGTGATATGAGCGGGCATATCTTCTTCGGTGACCGCTGGTACGGCTTCGACGATGCCATTTATGCCGGCGCCAGGCTGCTGGAGATTCTCTCAGCCGATGAACGCGACAGCGCCGAGCTGTTCGCCGAGCTGCCGGATTCGCTGAGCACGCCGGAGATCCGTATCGAGCTCGGCGACGGCGAAGCCGAGCGGATCATGGATAACCTTGGCGATGACTTTACCCGCTCTTTCAGCGATGCGCGGGTGACCGCCGTCGACGGCCTGCGGGTGGACTTGGCGGACAGCTGGGCGCTGGTCCGTGCCTCGAATACCGAGCCCTGCCTGGTGCTGCGGTTCGAAGGCGATGACCAGGCGGCGATGAGCCGGATCCAGGAGGCGTTCCGCAGTCGGTTGCTGGCGGTTAAACCGGATCTGCAGCTGCCGTTCTAGCCGAGCCGGCGCAGACGCGCCGGCCAGAGATCGGCCGCGCTGCCTGCCCGGCCGGCAGCCACCTTTCCGCGGCGGGCACAAGCCCTTAAAATGGCCGGCTTTCCAGCCCCCGCCAGGTAGATCTCTCCATGACCGCTAACACGCCGACACCCGCCACCCAAGTTGCTCACGTTTTGATCGAGGCTCTGCCCTATATCCAGCGCTTCCGCGGCAAGACCGTGGTCGTCAAATACGGCGGCAACGCCATGACGGAGGAGCACCTCAAGCACAGCTTCGCGCGCGACATCGTGCTGATGAAGCTGGTCGGCATCAACCCGGTGGTGGTGCACGGTGGCGGGCCGCAGATCGGCAAGCTGCTCGAGCGGATGGGGCGGGAGAGCCGGTTCATCGGCGGCATGCGGGTAACCGATGCCGAGACCATGGACGTGGTCGAGATGGTGCTCGGTGGCGCGGTCAACAAAGAAATCGTCAACCTGATCAATAGCAAGGGCGGGCGGGCGATCGGCCTGACCGGTAAGGACGGCAACCTGATCCGGGCGCGCAAGCTCAGCATGCGCAAGTCCGACAGCGGCGATTCGGCCGAGCTGGTCGATCTCGGTTATGTCGGCGAGGTGGCGAGCATCGATGCATCGGTGGTGCAGATGCTCGATCGCAGCGACTTCATTCCCGTCATCGCGCCTATCGGCGTAGGCGACGATGGGCGCTCCTACAATATCAACGCCGATCTGGTCGCCGGCAAGCTCGCCGAAGTACTGAAGGCGGAGAAGCTGATTCTACTGACCAACATTCCCGGCGTGCTGGATCGGGACGGCAAGCTGCTGACCGGACTCGATGCCGAGCGGGTGCAGGCGCTGATCGCCGACGGCACCATCCACGGCGGCATGCTGCCGAAGATCGGCTGCGCCCTGGATGCCGTC
>DASULL010000123.1:0-5426 GCA_036278215.1 Gammaproteobacteria bacterium
GTGGGGGACAGATTCATTATCTGAACCCGCGCCGCTTGGAGCTGAACTTCAAGGCAACGCAGCAGGCGGTTGCGCCGCTGGCGATGCCGGCCGAGCTGGCCCTGGTCGCTCGCGCACTGGCCGAGGCCAAGGGGCAGACGCTGCCCGCCGGCGTGGCGGAGCTGGCCGGCAACCGGACGCCGGAAGCTTGGCATAAGGACGTTGCGCAGCTGCTCGCCGACCAGCCGGCTACCGTGCTGGTCGGCGCGATTGCCGATGCGCACCCGGCCGGCGCGACTCTGCGCACGCTGGCGGCGCTGATCGCCGAGCTGGCTGGTGCACGCTATGGCCAGATTCCCGAGGCGGCCAACAGCGTCGGCGGTTGGCTGGCCGGGGCGGTACCGCATCGCCAGGCGGGCGGGGCAGCAGAGAATCAGGCCGGGCTGGATGCCCGCGCGATGCTGGAGCAGCCGCGCCGCGGCTATGTGCTCTATAACGTCGAGCCGGAATTCGACTGCTGGGATCCGGTAGCTGCGGCGGCGGCGATGGATGCAGCCGAGTTCGTGCTGGCACTGACGCCATATGCCACGGAGCGGATGAAGGCCTATGCCGACATCCTGCTGCCGGTCGGTGCTTTCAGCGAGACCGCCGGCACCTTCGTCAACCTCGAAGGCCGCTGGCAGAGTTTCGGCGGGGTGGCCGCACCGCTCGGCGCGGCCCGGCCGGGATGGCGGGTGCTGCGGGTCATGGGAACCCTGCTCGGCTTCCCCGGCTTCGAGCAGGAAACCGTCGAAGAAATCTTCAACGAGGTACGGCCGCTGGTGGGCGAGTTCACGCCGGCCAAGGCCGCCGCGCCGACCGGTAAGCTGCCGCTGGCGACCGCCGGGTCGCTGTATCGTGCAGGCGGCGTGCCCCTGTACGCGGGCGATGCGATCGTGCGGCGGGCGCGGGCTCTGCAGCGGACATCGCATGCTCGTCCGGCGGCACTGTATCTGTCGAGTGCCGACGCAAACACCCTGGGGCTGGCCGATGGCGATCAGGCGGTTGTCCGCCAGGTGAGCGAAGCAACGCTCACGGTGGTGATCGACGATAGTATCCCGACCGGAACGGTCTGGATTCCTGCCGCCCTATCTGGAAGCGCCGCGCTGGGTCCCATGTTCGGCGAGGTTACGGTAGCGCGGGCGTAAGCCCAGCGCTTTAGGAAGCGACGCGAATGGCCGAAATACAAGAGCTGCTCTGGATCCTGGCGAAGATCCTGGTGATCGTGGTGCCGCTGTTAACGGCGGTCGCGTATATGACCTATGCCGAGCGCAAGGTGATCGGCTGGATCCATGTGCGCAAAGGACCCAACAAGATCGGCATCTGGGGGCTGCTACAGCCGCTAGCCGATGCCGGCAAGCTGGTGATGAAGGAAATCACCATCCCGACGGCTGCCAACAAGATCATGTTTATCCTGGCGCCAGTACTGACGCTGATGCCGGCGTTGGCGGTGTGGGCGGTGATACCGTTCGACGATAATCTGGTGCTGGCCGACATCAACGTGGGCCTGCTGTACGTGCTGGCGATGACCTCCATGGGTGTCTACGGCATCCTGTTGGCCGGCTGGTCGTCGAACTCCAAGTACGCACTGCTCGGCGCGCTGCGCACCGCCGCTCAGGTGGTGTCGTACGAGATTGCCATGGGGTTTGCCCTGGTCGGCGTACTGATGGCGGCACAAAGCCTGAATCTGTCGGACATCGTCCGGGCGCAGGAAGGGCCGTTCTGGCACTGGTACTGGCTGCCGCTGCTGCCGCTGTTCCTGGTCTACTGGATCGCCGGAATGGCGGAAACCAACCGGTTGCCGTTCGACGTGGCCGAGGGCGAGTCGGAAATCGTCGCCGGTTTCCACGTTGAGTACTCCGGCATGGCCTTTGCCATTTTCTTCCTGGCCGAGTACGCCAACATGATCCTGATCGGCGCCATTGCCGCCATCATGTTCCTGGGCGGCTGGTACTCGCCGTTCCATGGCCTGCCGGTGATCGGACCGATCTTCGATTTGGTGCCGGGTGTCGTCTGGTTCTGCCTGAAGGTCGGCTTTTTCCAGTTCTGCTATTTCTGGATTCGTGCCACCTTCCCACGCTATCGCTACGACCAGATCATGCGGTTGGGCTGGAAGGTTCTGATTCCCCTGACCTTGGTCTGGCTGGTGGTCGAGGCGGGTTTCATTCTGACGGGCTTCGGCCCGTGGTTCTGAACGGATAGGTGTTTCCCATGCGAGCCGTTCGTGACTTTGTCAACAGTTTCTTTCTGATCGAACTGATCCGCGGCATGATGCTGACCGGCCGCTATCTGTTCTCCCGTAAATTCACCATTGAATATCCGGAAGAAAGCGCGCCCAAGTCGAACCGCTTCCGCGGTCTGCATGCTTTGCGGCGCTATCCGAATGGCGAAGAACGTTGCATCGCCTGCAAGCTGTGCGAGGCTGTCTGCCCGGCGCTGGCGATCACTATCGAGTCGGCGCCGCGGGAAGACGGCACCCGCCGTACCACGCGTTACGAGATCGATCTGTTCAAATGCATCTATTGCGGTTTCTGCGAAGAGTCCTGTCCGGTGGACTCCATCGTCGAAACCCGGGTGCACGAGTTCTTCATGGAGCGACGCGGCGAGAACATCATCACCAAGCCGCAGTTGCTGGCGATGGGCGATAAGTACGAAGCGCAGATCGCAGCCGATCGTGCGCAGGATGCGCCGTACCGATAAGCGCAGACCCAGGCGGGCAAAGGCGAAAAATTCATGCAGTTGGTCATCTTCTATATCTTCGCCGCGGTGCTGTTGTTCTCCGCGACCATGGTGATCACCACCCGGAATCCGGTGCATTCGGCGCTGTTCCTGGTGCTTGCCTTCTTCAATGCGGCGGCCATCTGGCTGCTGGCCGAGGCCGAGTTCCTCGGCATCGTGCTGGTGGTGGTCTATGTCGGCGCGGTGATGGTGCTGTTCCTGTTCGTGGTGATGATGCTCGACATCAATGTCGCCCCGCTGCGGGAAGGCTTCGCCCGCTACCTGCCGCTGGGTGCCGCCGTTGCGCTGGTGATGCTGGCGCAGATGGTGCTGGTGGTCAGCTCCGACCAGATACAGTTGATCGGGGCTGAAGGGGCGCCCGGCGGGCTGGGCGAGAACACCCGCATATTGGGCGGCGTGCTTTACACCACCTATGTGTACCCCTTCGAGCTGGCCTCGATAGTGCTGCTGGTCGCGATCGTGGCGACCATCATGCTGACTCTGCGTCGCCGTCCCGGTACCAAGCACCAGAACCCGGCCCACCAGGTGAGAGTGCGCAAGGCCGATCGCCTGCGGATTGTCGAGATGCCGGCGGAACAGCGCATTGCCCGCGTCGAGGAAGAGAAGTAACGATGGACGGCATGACGATACAGCTCAGTCACTACCTGATCCTTGGCGCGATGGTGTTCTCGCTGGGTGTCGCCGGTATCTTCCTGAACCGGAAGAACGCCATCATCCTGCTGATGTCGCTCGAACTCATCCTGCTGGCAGTGAACATCAACTTCATCGGTTTCTCCCACTTTCTGGGAGATATCGCCGGTCAGGTATTCGTGTTTTTCATCCTGACCGTCGCCGCTGCAGAAGCGGCCATTGGTCTGGCCATCCTGGTCGTTCTTTTCCGTAGCCGCGACACCATCAACGTCGGCGACCTGGACAGCATGAAGGGCTGACGCACGATGAATCCAAACGTCTATCTCTGGATCCCCCTGCTGCCGTTGTTCGGTGCCCTGATCGCCGGCCTGCCGAGCTGGTTCGGTCGCCCGGTCAGCCGCCCGGTGGCGCATTGGGCCACCATTCTCGGAGTCGCCGTTTCCTGTGCCCTGTCGCTGTACGTGTTTTACCAGCACTACTGGGGCGGCGTAGCGGCCTACAACGGCTCGGTCTATACCTGGGCTGTGGCCGACGGCATCCGCTTCGAGGTCGGCTTCCTGGTCGATCGGCTGACCGCGCTGATGATGGTGGTGGTGACCTTTGTTTCGCTGATGGTCCACATCTACACCATCGGCTACATGCATGACGACCCCGGCTACCAGCGGTTCTTCAGCTATATCGCGCTGTTCACCTTCTCCATGCTGATGCTGGTGATGGCGAACAACTTCATGCAGCTGTTCTTCGGCTGGGAAGCGGTTGGCCTGGTGTCGTATCTGCTGATCGGCTTCTGGTACACCCGGCCGACGGCGATCTTCGCCAACCTCAAGGCCTTTCTGATCAACCGGGTCGGTGATTTCGGCTTTGTCCTCGGAATCGCCGCGGTACTGATGTACTACGGCAGCGTCGACTACACTGACGTCTTCCGGGCTGCGGCTGCGAATCCAGATGCCGTCACCAGCATTCCGGGCCTTGGCGAGATGTCGGTGGCAACGCTGATCGGCATTCTCCTGTTCATCGGCGCCATGGGTAAATCGGCGCAGGCGCCGCTACATGTCTGGCTGCCGGACTCGATGGAAGGCCCGACCCCGATCTCGGCGCTGATCCACGCCGCCACCATGGTTACCGCCGGCATCTTCCTGGTCGCGCGCATGTCGCCGATCTACGAGCTGTCCGATACGGCGCTGAGCTTCGTCATGCTGACCGGTGCCTTCACGGCCTTCTTCATGGGGCTGATCGGCATCGTGCAGAACGACATCAAGCGGGTAGTGGCGTATTCCACGCTCTCTCAGCTCGGCTATATGTTCGTGGCGCTGGGCGTGTCCGGCTATGCCGCCGGCGTGTTCCACTTGATGACCCATGCCTTCTTCAAGGCGCTGCTGTTCCTCGGTGCCGGCTCGGTCATCATCGCCATGCACCATGAACAGGACATGCGCCAGATGGGCGGCCTGCGCAAGTACATGCCGATTACCCACTGGACCATGCTGATCGGTTCGCTGGCGCTGATCGGCACGCCGTTCTTCTCCGGCTTCTACTCCAAGGACGCCATCATCGAGGCGGTTGGTGCATCCGACCGTTGGGGCGCAGGTATCGCCTACTGGGCGGTGCTGCTGGGTGTCTTCGTCACCTCGCTGTACAGCTTCCGCCTGTACTTCATGGTGTTCTGGGGCAAGGAGCGGATGGACCAGCATACCCGTCAGGGTCTGCGCGAGAGCCCGGCGGTGGTTACCGTGCCGCTGATCCTGCTGGCTATTCCGTCGGTGCTGATCGGCTGGTTCACCATCGGGCCGATGCTGTTTGGCGACTTCTTCGGCGACGCCATCCAGGTCCTGCCGCAGAACGACGTGCTGGCGGTCGTCGGCGAGCACTGGAGCGGGCCGCTCGGCTTCACTCTGCATGGCCTGCTGGCGCCTACCTTCTGGGTGGCCCTGGCCGGCGTCGTAGCGGCGTGGTTCCTGTACCTGAAGCGGCCGGATCTGCCGGGCCTGATCCAGCAGCGCGCCCATCTGCTGTACAGCCTTCTGATCAACAAGTACGGCTTC
>DASULL010000124.1:0-5375 GCA_036278215.1 Gammaproteobacteria bacterium
GACGGCAGCCAGCCAGATTGATTTTTTCATGCTTGCCTGCCTCCCTTACACCGGCACCGGAATGATCTTGCAGGCGCACTTTTTGAAGTCGGTCTGCTTGGAGATCGGATCGGTCGCGTCCAGCGTGACTTTGTTGATCAGCTGGCTGGAGTCGAACCAAGGCACATACACCACGCCCTTGGGCGGTTTGTTACGGCCACGGGTCTCGACGCGGCTGCGAATTTCACCGCGACGGCTGGCAATGCGCACTTCCGAGCCGCGCCGCAGCCCCAGAGCGCGGGCATCGTCGGGGTGCATGAACACCTGGGCGTTGGGGTAAGCCCGGTGCAGTTCCGGTACGCGGCGGGTCATGGAACCGGAGTGCCAGTGTTCCAGCACACGGCCGGTGACCAGCCAGAACGGGTACTCCTCATCGGGAGACTCCGCCGGCGGCTCGTACGGCAGGGCAAAGATGGCGGCACGGCCGTCCGGATCGCCATAAAACTGCCAGCCGGCGCCTTTCTCCACGTAAGGGTCGGTGCCTTCCTTGTAACGCCAGCGCGTCTCCTGGCCATTCACTACCGGCCAGCGCAGGCCGCGCTCTTCGTGGTAGCGGTCGAAGGGCGCCAGGTCGTGGCCATGGCCGCGGCCGAAGGCGGCGTATTCCTCGAACAGGCCTTTCTGCACGTAGAAGCCGAAGGCCTCGGATTCTTGGTTTTTATAGCCTTCTTTGATGTCGCTGACCGGGAATTTATCGACTTGGCCGTTACCGAACAGCACGTCGAACAGAGTTTTGCCTTTGTACTCCGGCGCCTTGGCGAGCAGCTCTTCAGGCCAGACTTCCTCCACCTTGAAGCGCTTGGAGAACTCCATCAGCTGCCACAAGTCGGAGCGGGCTTCGCCCGGCGCCTGCACCAGCTGATGCCAGAACTGGGTGCGGCGCTCGGCGTTGCCGTAGGCGCCTTCCTTCTCCACCCACATCGCGGCCGGCAGGATTAGATCAGCCAGCTGGGTGGTGACGGTGGGGTAGGCGTCGGAAACGACGATGAAATTCTTTGGGTTGCGGTAGCCCGGGATCAGTTCTTCATTGATGTTGGGTGCCGCCTGGGCGTTGTTGTTGACCTGTACCCAATAGGCGTTGAGCACGCCGTCCTTGAGCTTGCGGTTCTGCTCGACGGCGTGGAAGCCCGGTTCGGTGGGGATGGTGCCCGCCGGCAGCTTCCAGATTTTCTCGGCCGTGGCGCGGTGCTCGGGGTTGGTGACCACCATGTCCGCCGGCAGACGGTGGGTGAAGGTGCCGACTTCCCGAGCCGTACCGCAAGCCGAGGGTTGGCCGGTCAGAGAGAATGGGCTGTTGCCGGGCGTGGAAATCTTGCCGGTCAGCAGGTGCAGGTTGTAGACCAGATGATTGGCCCAGACGCCGCGGGTGTGCTGGTTGAAGCCCATGGTCCAGAAGGACATGACCTTGGTTTTCGGGTTGGCGTACAGCTCGGCCAGCGCATCCAGTTTGTCCTTGGGAACGCCAGAGATGCGAGTGACGGTTTTGGCATCGTACTGGCGGACGAACTCGGCGTAGCGCTTGAAATCGATATCTTTGGCGCCGCCGGCGTCGTTGGCGTTAGTGGCGCGCTGCTCCAGCTCGTGCTCGGGCCGCAGACCGTAGCCGATGTCGGTGTTGCCGAGCTTGAACTTGGTATGTCTGTTGACGAAGTCCTGGTTCACCGCGCCTTTTTCGATGATGTAGCGGGCGATGTAATTGGCGATCGCCAAGTCGGACTGGGGCGTGAAGATGATCGGCAAGTCGGCCAGCTCGAAGGAGCGGTGCTCATAGGTCGACATCACCGCCACTTTGGTATTCGGCGCTGATAGCCGTCGGTCGGAGATCCGCGTCCAGAGGATGGGATGCATCTCCGCCATGTTGGAGCCCCAGAGCACGAAGGCGTCGGCGACCTCGATGTCGTCATAGCAGCCCATCGGCTCGTCCATGCCGAAGGTGCGCATGAAGGCGACCGCTGCCGAGGCCATGCAATGGCGGGCGTTGGGATCGATGTTGTTGCTGCGGAACCCGGCCTTGAACAGCTTGAGCGCGGTATAGCCTTCCCAAATGGTCCACTGGCCGGAGCCGAACATGCCGACTGCCGACGGGCCTTTTTCACGCAGCGCCGCCTTGAACTTCTCGGCCATGATGTCGAAGGCCTGATCCCAGCTTACCGGCGTGAACTCGCCCTCCTTGTCGAACTTACCGTTGCGCATGCGCAACAACGGCTGGGTCAGGCGGTCCTCGCCATACATGATTTTCGACAGGAAGTAGCCCTTGACGCAGTTGATGCCGCGGTTCACCGGCGAGAGGATATCGCCGTGCGTGGCAACGACCTGGTTATCGCGGGTGGCGACGTTGACGCTGCAGCCGGTGCCGCAGAAGCGGCACGGCGCTTTGTCCCACTTCAGCCGCGTGTATTCGGACGAAGTGACCACGTTCTGCGCCTGCGCCGGCAGCGTCATGCCGCCGGCCGCAGCCGCCGTGCTGGCCGCCGTCATCTTGATGAAGTCTCGGCGTGTCAGATCCATCTCAAATCTCCTGCGCCAGTGAATCGGCGCTCTCGACGTGGTGATAGGACATGCTCACCGCGAGCACGCCATCCTGCTGTTGAATGCGATCCATCGTTTCGACGATGTAACGTTCGTGTTCGGTTTCCAGCACCAGCACCAGCTTGCCGCTGGGGTCCTGTGCATAGACCTCCAGGCCGGGTCGATCCCGCAGCGCCGCGATCAGTGGCTGCAAGCGCTCCGGACGGACGTGGACCAGCAGGCTGGAGATGTGTCGTTCATTACTCATGTCTGCTGATCCTCCAGAGCGACCGCCGGAACGACGCTGATAGCGGCAGCCGGGCAGGCGGCAACGCAGGCACCGCAGCCGGTGCAGAGGCTGGCGTCTATCGTTGGGATGGGCACTGAGCGGCTGCTGAAAGCGAAGCGGATGGCTCCGGCTTCGCAGGACTCGCCGCAGCTGCGGCAGTACACGCCTTGCTGACCGAAGCAGCCGTTGCCGACTGCGGCAATATGCGCCCACGGTGGTGTGCTGGTGGCGGTATTGAAAACCGGCTGTTCGCAGGCCTCGACGCAGGCTCGGCAGAAGGTGCATTCGCCGCGGCTGAAATCGACCTTGGGGTAGCCGCCACCATCGCGGCTCAGGATTCCTTCCGGACACGCCTGAATGCAGCTGTCGCAGCGGCTGCAGCTGGTGGTGAAAGCAATCTCAGGTTTCGCCCACGGCGGGCGTATGGATGGCTGCTCCCTGCGGCTGGAGTGGCCTCGCAGGAAGGAGCGGCGGGATGAATCGGGGATGGTCATGCTGGCGAAGCTGTAAAGGCGGTGACCTCAGCCGGGCGGGCCCGGTGGCCCGAGGAACCACTGCGAGATCCAGATAGCAAAGCCGTAAGCGCCCACCGCCATGATGGTAAGCATCGGCCAGAGAATAAGAGTGAGGAAGAGAAATACGGTCAGCTCGCGTCGTTTCTCTTGCTTATCCAAGGCGTCCTGCATCTTTATTTACAAACTCGCATCGCTCCCCCTGTCTGTAGAGTAGGTTCGAATATCACTTAAAGCAAACAGCCGAATACGCCGGTGCCATGAAAAAGGCCCGCGAAGCGGGCCTTTGCTTGAGGAATCAATGGAGTGCTCAGTGGCCCGAGTTCGGGTCGACTTTCTCCTTAGAATGGAAGATCGCAGGGTTGTCCGCACCGGTTACGTTAAGGAGGCCGGCCAGTCCCTTTTCTAGCCGCGACAGGGCGTGGTCGACCAGGATGTAGCGGCCCGGAACATCTACCTGAAACTCCACCATGGTTGCACTGCCCGGGGCGACCGAGACGGTCTGTACACCCTGGCCCGGCGGCGTGATCAGGTCGCCGTCGCGATGAACCCGGTCGAAGATCTCGCCAATCACGTGGAAGCTCGAAGTTGCATTCGGGCCGCCGACGCCGAAGAAGATCCGCACCGTCTCGCCGACCTTGGCTTCCATGGTGTGCGTTTTGGTAAGGGCGCCCATGGTGCCGTTGAAGGCAAAGTGGGTCGGCCGTTCATCCAGTAGCCGCTCCAGCGAGAATTCATGCTCGCCGGTCGCGCCGTGCGCCTGGGTGGTGTAGAGCTCGCCCTGCATCACATAGAACTCACGGTCCACTTTCGGCAAACCACCTTCCGGCTCGATCAAGATCAGGCCGTACATGCCGTTGGAAATGTGCTGGGCCACCATCGGCGTGGCGCAGTGGTAGACGTACAGCCCGGGCTTGAGCGCCTTGAAAGAGAAGCTCTTGCTCTGCCCGGGGGCCGCCTGGGTGACCGCCGCGCCCCCGCCGGGGCCGGTGACCGAGTGGAAGTCGACCGAGTGAATATGCGCGCTATCCGTGGCGTTGGCCATGTTCACGTTGATGGTGTCGCCGACGCGGGCGCGGATGAACGGCCCCGGCACCTTGTTGTTGAAGGTCCAGTACTTGTAGGTGCTGCCGTCGTCGAGCTGGCCTATTACTTCGGTGGTTTCGAGGTTGACGTTCAGGGTCTGCGGTCCGCGCTTGCCGATCGGCTGGCCGACAGCCGTCGGGTCCTGTGCCACCTGGACGCCGCTGTTCTTGGCGGCGGTCATGCCGTCGCCGACTATCAACTTACCGATCATGCCGGCCTGGACGTGCCCCGGCAGGCTGCAGATGTATTTGAACTCGCCAGCTTTGCCGACCCTGAACACCACTGCGGTGGACGAGCCTTTGCCGCTGATATCGTCGGAATCGACCTGAAAGTCGGGTAGGGCGATGTCGTGTACGGCGCCATCGCCGTTGACCAGGTTAATCTGGACTACCGAGCCTTCCGCAACGCTCAGGTCGGGATTGATCTTGCCTTTGATATTGCCGGCATCGCCGATGAAGACCAGCTTACCGTCGGCAATGCCAGTGCGCAGGGTGAAGGTCACGTCCGGACGGTAGGTAACCGGCTGCCGATCGTGCGCGGCACTGGCCCCGGCGGGGCTGAGAGCGACCGCACCCAACAGGAGCATGGCCGCGGCTTTATGCAGGATGGTGGTTTTCATAGCTTTCATCTCCACGTTCGATCGGACCTATCACTTGATCTGGCTGAAATATTTGTCGAGTCGGTCCTTGTTCATGGCAATCGACCCCTTGAACTCTTCGGCGACCTGCTTGGCTTCGGCGAGATTGACCGGCGCGCCGACCTGAATGACCCCGACCATGCCGAGCGGGACGTGCGGATCGCACTTGTAGAGGTACACGCCCTCTTGCTCGAAGGTGACCGTAACCGGTTTGTTAATCGGTCCGGACCAGGGGGTAGCGCCGGCTGGAACGTAGTGCGAGGCGGAGTTGTGGGCCGGCTCGGCCGGTACGAAGGTGACCGTG
>DASULL010000125.1:0-3748 GCA_036278215.1 Gammaproteobacteria bacterium
CTTGCGCCAGTCGGGGGACCTTGTCAACCGGGGGCCTTGCCCCCGCTGCGGCGGTCCGCCGCCAGCGCCCTTCACCGCGCCAAGGGCCGCCACAATACGCTCTTTCTCCCCCAAGTCAAGCCCTACACCGTGGCAATGGGCTGGAGGCTCTCGACCCGACGCGCTACAAGCAGCGCTTCGCGCCCGGTATATCTAGTTAGCAGGCAGTTATGTTGCCCGAAAGTTCCCGTGCCCCTCGCTCCTCAAGAGCGGATCAAGACGCGCGCGAAGCGGCGTTTCCCGACCTGAATGACATAGCTACCGCCTGCCGACAGTTGAAGCTCGGGACTATCAATGCGCTCACCATCAATGCGGACCGCCCCCTGCTTAATCATCCTCAGCGCTTCCGAGGTGCTGGGAGTCAGGTCAGCCGCCTTAAGCGCAACCGCTATCGGCAAGCCTGCGCCGTCGGCGGAAAGCTCTACAATCGGCAAGTCGTCTGGGATCGCTCCTCTTTGGAATCGAGCGATGAACTCATCGCGGGCAGCCACGCCGGCACCGGCTCCGTGGAAGCGGTCAACGAGCTCTTCGGCCAACGCAAACTTAGCGTCACGGGGATTGGCCCCCTCGGCGACGGCTTGCCGCAGGCGGACGATATCCTGGTTGCTACGGAAACTGAGCAGCTCGAAGTAGCGCCACATGAGCTCGTCGGAGATGGACATCACCTTGCCGAACATCTCGTTCGGCGGCTCCTGGATACCGATGTAGTTGTTGAGCGACTTCGACATCTTCTGCACGCCGTCGAGCCCTTCCAGCAACGGCATTGTCAGGACAACCTGCGACGGCTGGCCGAATTGCTTCTGCAGCTCGCGCCCCATCAGCAGGTTGAATTTCTGGTCGGTCCCGCCGAGCTCAACGTCGGCTTCGAGCACGACCGAGTCGTAGCCTTGAATCAACGGGTAGAGGAATTCATGGATGGCGATCGGCTGATTGCCGGTATAGCGCTTCTGGAAGTCGTCCCGCTCCAACATCCGGGCAACGGTATGACGCGCAGCCAATTGAATCAGGTCGACCGCGCTCAACTTGCTCATCCACTCGCTATTGAAGACGATGCGGGTACGAGCCGGGTCGAGGATCTTGAAGATCTGCTCCTGATAAGTTCGCGCGTTCTCCAGCACCTCTTCCCGCGTCAGCGGCTTGCGGGTAGCACTCTTGCCGCTAGGATCGCCGATCATACCTGTGAAATCACCGATCAGGAAAAACACCTGATGACCCAGCTCCTGGAACTGCCGAAGCTTGTTTATGAGCACGGTGTGACCCAGATGAAGATCAGGGGCTGTCGGATCGAAGCCTGCCTTGATGCGCAACGGTTTACCGCTTTCAAGACGCTGCAGCAGCTCCTCCTCCAAAAGGATCTCTTCACTGCCGCGCTTGATAAGAGCGAGGGCGTCGCTGCTGGCCGGTGCCATCATGGAACTCCTGAGTAATCTGTTCGGAAGCGAGCGATTCTACTCAAAGCGCGACTAACAGCACATGCTTTCAGCTCGACCGCTGATAAAAGTAGAAGACTTGACGCGGACTTAACGCACATAGCTGAAGTTCCGCGTTGACCAGTATCCATAGTTACAGATATGGTTCCGGTGCAATTGGGATGGTGTCACCGTGCGCCCTAAAAAAATCAAACACTTCGAATTCAAGCCTCGCAAAGCTACTTCCGGAAAACGACTCCGCCTGAGACGCCTTCACTGGGCAGCCCTTGGTGTCGCGGGCCTGACCGGAGCAGCGGTATTGCTGTCGCCGCAGAACGATGCGGCCGCAGTGGCCGGCTCGACTGCCGGTGGCCACATCGAGCTACCGCTAGAGCTTCCTCGTCTGGGCGCAGCACCAGCTGCGACGGACGCGCCGCAGCAACAAGTCAAGAAAACCGTTTCCATCGCCCCGAAAGCTCCCGCTTCCGTTGCGACTGCACCTGCACCTGAAACGGCCAGCCCGGAGCCAGAGCCAGAGCAGCGCTGGCAACAGGTACAGGTAAAGTCGGGCGACAGCCTGGCTCGAATCTTCAACACGCTCGGCCTCAGCACAAAGAACATGTACGAAGTGCTGGCCGCCGGCGAAGCAGCCAAGACGCTGACGCGCATCTTCCCTGGCGAACAGATCAGCCTGCTCATCGAAGATGGAGTGCTGCAGGCACTGCGTTACCCAGTCGATGAAAGCGTGACGCTACATATCGATCTTGGCGAGCAAGGCTACGTTACTTCGCTGATCGCTACTCCCTTGGAGCGCAGGCTGGCGCATGTGGCCGCAACCATTGACAGCTCGCTGTACGTAGCTGGCAAAGCGGTAGGATTGAGCGACGGCCTGATCATGCAGTTGGCCGACATCTTCGGCTGGGACGTCGACTTTGCCCTGGACATTCGCTCCGGCGATGGCTTTGCCATCGTCTATGAAGAAATGTATCGCGACGGTGAG
Source organism: Gammaproteobacteria bacterium (assembly GCA_036278215.1). Classification (GTDB taxonomy): domain Bacteria; phylum Pseudomonadota; class Gammaproteobacteria; order Nitrococcales; family AK92; genus JAAYIK01. Next base: position 2,449 of record DASULL010000125.1, read on the forward strand.
AAGATCCGTGACGGCGGTATCGTTGCAGCAGAATTCCTCAATCGAGGCCGCACCTTCCGGGCCGTAGCCTTCGTTGATGAAAAAGGCAACCGCGAGTTCTTCTCGCCCGACGGTAAGAGCATGCGCAAGGCGTTTCTGCGCTCACCGGTCGACTTCCGCCGGATCAGCTCTGGCTTCAACCCAAATCGTCTGCACCCCAAGCTGGGGGTGAAGCGCCCTCACCGCGGGGTCGATTATGCCGCGGCGACAGGTACGCCCATTCGCGCTGCCGGCGATGGTAAGGTTGTCCATCTTGGCTGGAAGGGCGGTTACGGCCGCACTATCGTGATTCAGCACGGCAGCAAGTACAGCACTCTGTATGCGCACATGTCGAACTACGCGAAAAACCTCAGCCATGGCAGCCGGGTTCGGCAGGGGCAGGTGATTGGTTACGTCGGCGCCTCCGGCCTGGCCACCGGGCCACACCTCCACTACGAATTCCTCGTCGATGGCGTGCATCGCAACCCGGTGACGGTGCCACTGCCAGAAGCGCAGCCGATTGCCAAACAGCTGATGCCCGCGTTTTTGCAGCAAACGGCCCCACTGGTGGCACAACTCGATGTGCTGAGCCGCTCGGAAATCGCCCTGCAGCAGCAGAAACCAGAGGAATAGGCAGACTCTGATGGCCGGACTGTATATCGGCCTAATGTCGGGCACCAGCGCTGACGCCATAGACGTTGCGCTGGTGCGCTTTAGCCCTGCTCCCGTCGTCATTGCCGCCCGCTCGACAGCCCTCCCCGCCGATATCCGCGGACAAATTCGCAGCATTACTGACGACACGCCGTTGCGCACCGTTGCCCATCTGGATGTCCGGCTGGGACAACTGTTTGCCGCTGCGGTGCATGATCTGCTGCGCGTCGCCGAGACTCCCGCCTCGGCAGTAACAGCGATCGGCAGCCACGGTCAGACCATTTGGCATGCGCCAGCAGGTGATCTGCCATTCACTTTGCAGATCGGTGATCCGAATATAATCGCCGAACGGACCGGGATAACGACGGTAGCCGATTTTCGCCGGCGCGATGTCGCCGCTGGCGGTCAAGGCGCGCCTCTGGTTCCAGCGTTTCACCGAGAGATCTTCGGCTCCGCCGGCCAGACCTGCTGCATCCTCAATTTAGGCGGCATCGCCAACATCACCGTGTTGAAGCCAGACGGGGTAAGCGGATTCGATACCGGCCCGGCCAACACGCTGCTGGACGGCTGGATTCAGGCCGAAAAGGGCCTACCGTTCGATGCCGACGGTGCCTGGGGAGCTAGCGGAACA
>DASULL010000126.1:0-2430 GCA_036278215.1 Gammaproteobacteria bacterium
GAGCAATAGCTGCGCGAGCGGGTGCCCTCGTAGTCCACCCCCAGCCCCCCGCCGACGTCGACGATCTCCACCGGCAAGCCTAGCCGGCGGAACTCGGCGTAATAGCGCGCCGCTTCGCGCATGCCGCGCTGGATGTCACGGATGTGCGGAATCTGCGAGCCGAGATGGAAGTGCAGCAGTTTGAGCGAGTCGCCCAGGCCGTTGGCCTTGAGCCGGTCGATCACCTCCAGCGTCTGCGAAGCGGTCAGCCCGAATTTGGACTTCTCGCCGCCGGTGTTCTGCCACTTACCGGCGCCGATGGAGGCCAGCCGCACCCGCACGCCGAGCAGCGGCGTCACCTTGAGCGCGGCCGCCTCGGCGATGATGTCGTCCACCTCGGAGGTCTTCTCGATGACGATATGCACCTTCAGGCCGAGCTGGATGCCGCGCAGGGCGAGCCGGATGTACTCGCGGTCCTTGTAGCCGTTGCAGATCACCGTACCGCCGATCGGGGTCATCGCCAGCACCGCCATCAGCTCGGGCTTGGAGCCGGCTTCCAGCCCGACCCGGCCGTTGCTGTGGCGCACGATCTCTTCCACCACCCGCCGCTGCTGGTTCACCTTGATCGGATAGACCACCGTGTACTTGCCTTGGTACTCATCAGCCCGTATGGCCTTGGCAAAGGCGTCGCAGAGGGTGTTGACGCGGTCGTGCAGGATATCGACGAAACGGACCAACACCGGCAGGGTCAGACCGGCCGCCCGCGCCTCGTCGGCCAGGCGGGCAAGGTCGATTCCGGGTTTGGCGGCATCGCGATCGGGATAGGCCAGCAGGGTGCCGTCCGGGCCGATATCGAAGTAGCCGCCGCCCCAGTGCGCGGTGTTATAGGTATCGCGGGCCTGTTGGATGTCCCACTCGCTCATCTTGCTTTCTATCCGCTCCATAAAAAGGGAAAATCGCGCGCTGCAAACCGCGGCCGAAGCCGCAGAGTGTAAGTGATTGCCGCGCCCGCGCGTACCTAAGGTGTGGCGTTGCCGGTTCAAAGACCTATCCGGCCTGGCCGGGGACCTGAATAGTAGGAGAGTATGATGGCGCTGGACGATACCTGGTTCTCGGAGCCGATGGAGAGCGAAGGCACAGCCTTCTCACTGAAGATCACTCAGAAGCTGCACGAAGAACAGTCGCCGTTCCAACGGATCGAGGTCTATGAGACCACCCACTGGGGCCGCTTGCTGGTGCTCGACGGCGCGGTGATGCTGACCCAGCGCGACAACTTCACCTACCACGAGATGATGGCCCATCCCGTGCTGTTCACCCATCCGAACCCGCGCGACGTGCTCATCATCGGCGGCGGTGACTGCGGCATGCTGCGCGAGGTGCTGAAGCATCCGGGCGTGACCCGCGCTGTGCAGGTCGATATCGACGAGCGCGTCACCCGGGTGTCCGAACAGTTCTTCCCCGAGCTCACCGAGAGCAACGCCGACCCGCGCGCCGAGCTGCTGTTCGACGACGGCCTGCGTTACCTGAAGGAAGCGCCGGCCGGCTCGTTCGATGTGATCATCGTCGACAGCACCGACCCGGTCGGCCCCGCCGCCGGCCTGTTCGGCCCCGAGTTCATGCAGGACGCCCACCGCGCTCTGCGCGACGACGGCTTGATCGTGCAGCAGAGCGAGTCGCCCATCCTGCATCTGGACAGCATCTTGAAGGAGCTGCATGGCGTCATGCGCGGCGCCGGTTTCCAGAAAGTGGTGACCTTGTCCTATCCGGTGGTCGGCTACCCCAGCGGCTGGTGGTCGGCGACCATGGCCGGCAAAGGCGCCGACCTGACCAAATTCCGCGAGCAGGATGCCAGCGCCAAAGGCTTCGAGACGCAGTACTACAACGCCGCCATCCACCGCGGCGCGCTGGCGGCACCGGAGTTCTGCAAGCGCCTGTTCACCGATCAGTAGCAGCGGGCCGCTCCAGCTCGACAGCCTCGACCTCCGGGTCGAGGCCGAGCTGCTTAGCGCGACGCAGAGTCTGGTAGTGCGCCGCCAGCGGCTGCCCAGCCCAGTAAGAATCAGCCGGGGCGATGGCGACCGGCTCACGCAGCGGCACCGCTTGCTCTGCGGCCACGCCACTGGCATGACGCAGCAGCACACCGGCGGTGAAATCATCGGTCAGCGCTGGCGACGCCGACTCATCGCCAGGATTGCCGATAAGCAGCCGGTAGTCGGTGCCAGCACCGACCGCCTCCACCAGCAGCACGTAAGCACCAGCAGCCGGCGCGGTCACCAGCTCACTGTTGCCCAAGCCCACGCTGCTGCCCGCCAGCACCGGTTGCTGCGGGTTGGAGACGTCGAACAGGAACAGATCCAAGTCGGTGACCGCAATGCGGTCCACCGGGAACAGCAACTGGGCCGCTTCCCCTTCTCGCAGGCTGAGCGGATGCACGGTTCGCATATCGGCGCC
>DASULL010000127.1:0-2601 GCA_036278215.1 Gammaproteobacteria bacterium
CAAGCCGGCCATGCATGTTCCCCCGGTAGCGAGCCAGAACCGGTCTGCATGGTGAAAATGCTTCCGGGGGAGACTAATCGCAAGAAGCCATGGATTGCTTGCCGCATCCGAGGCTGACTGGAATCGAGGAAAGTTAAGGTCGCTGCATGCCAGCGAGCGCGCTACAGAAGTTTCGGCGCTTTCACCGCCGATTTGCTTCGCGTTTCTTGGCTATGTCGGGAAGTTAGCCAGCCGGCAGGATACTGTTGCGCCGGTGCATCCGCCCGCTGTGGCGAGCGGTGCCTTCGTAGCAGACTCTAGTGGGCGTGGGTCGTTGCCGGATGGTCGGTTTGCTCGTGAACGTCGTCGGCGCCATGCGCGCCGTGGCCGTGATGGAGAATCGGCATGGCCATGGTCCAGACGCCGAACGCCAGCAATAGAGCGCCGGCGCCGCGGCGCAGAGGGGTCTGGGCAAGCAGGCGGGTGATACTGCCGGCGCTGGCGCCGATGGTGATCATGGCGGGCAGCGTGCCAGCGCCGAAGGCCAGCATCAGAGCGCTACCGCTGACTGCTCCACCGGACATGGCCGCCGCCAGCAGCATGGTGTACACCAGCCCGCAGGGCAGCCAGCCCCACAGCATGCCGACGCCGAGTGCTGCGCCCGGGGTGCGAACCGGCAGGAGGCGGCCGACCAGCGGTGCCAGCCGGCGCCAGAAGCGGCCGCCCAAGGCTTCGATGTGGCGTAGTCCGCGCCAGTTGATGGCGAGCTGCAGGCCGATGGCGACCATGATCAGTCCAGTGGCGATTCTGAGGATTCCAGTCCAGGCCGGCACGTCGATCAGCTCACCGAGCCAGAAGCTCATGCCCCCGGCGATGGCACCGGCAATCATATAGCTCACGATACGGCCGCTGTTGAACAGCAGTTGATAGCCGAGACCGCGCACCGGCCCGCGCTGAACCGCAGGATTGCCACCACCGAGCGCGGCCGCGATTCCGCCGCACATGCCGAAGCAGTGCGCGCTGCTGAAGAGCCCGGCGACTAGCGCCGCCAGCAGGGTCATTTGTCCGCCGATCATTCGTGTTTGTCCGTCGGCACCTTGGGAGAGGATGGCTGGTCGTCGTCCAGCAGAACGCTGTAGGCAGGACCGTCGAGATCGTCGAACTGGCCGCTGCCTACCGCCCAAAAGAAGGCCCATATGGCCAGCCCGGCAAGCACGATGCCGAGCGGAATCATGACGAAGATGATCTCCATCAGTAGGCTTCCCCAGTCGAAAGTGGCTGAGCGTCGGCGGCGGCCGGTGGCGGCTGGTGACGCTTGCGATTGAGCTGCATGGCGTTGACTACCACTACCAGCGAACTTACCGACATCCCCAGGGCGGCCATCCACGGATGCAGCCAGCCGCTGGCGGCGAGCGGTAGGGCGAGCACGTTGTAGAGCAGCGCCCAGCCGAGGTTCTGGCGGACCACGCGGGCGGTTCGCCGGGCGATCAGGACGCCGTCCGCCACCGGCCGCAGCGAATCGGCGAGCAGCACCATTGCTGCCGACGTCTGCGCCAGGGCGGCGCCGCTGCCAAGCGCGATCGAGACATCGGCGCCGGCCAGGACGGGGGCGTCATTGATGCCGTCGCCGACTACCGCGACTACGGCGCCGGCTTTCTGCAGCGCACGGATGCGCGCCAGTTTGTCGGCCGGCGTCATGCGGGAGGCGAACTGGGCGATGCCTAATCTGGCCGCGACCGCAGCAACCGGTTCGTCCTGGTCGCCGCTGGCGATCTCGACATGGATGTCGAGCCGTCGCAGCTTGGCCAGCGTGGCCTCCGCTTCCGGGCGGATCTGATCGGTCAGCCGGAACAGGGCGAGCGGCCCATTGGTGTCGCCCAGCACGATCCAGCTGGCTTGGTCGGCCGGCGGAATGATCGGTTCCGAACCGCTGATGGCGGCAACAAAGGCGGGCGTACCGATTCGCAGCCGGCGCTCGCCGATCCAGCCCTCCAGGCCGCCGGCAGGATGCGCTTCGACCCGCTCCGCTTCATAGGGTGTGTCGATAGCGGCAAAGGCGTGGGCTATAGGATGTGCCGAGTGGCGCTCCAGCGCGCTGCCCAGGTGCCGCACCTGCTCTTCGTCGGTTGCTGCCAAGAGCACGACGCGGTCGATGGTGATGTTGCCGGTGGTGAGGGTGCCGGTTTTGTCGAAGACCACGTGGGTAATTTTCGCCAGTGTTTCCAGCGCGTCAGCGCGGGCAACGAGCAGGCCGTCTTGGGCTAGCCGGTCGGTGCCGGCAACCAGCGCCGAAGGTGTGGCGAGGCCGAGCGCACAGGGGCAGCTGACCACTAGCACCGCCAGCAGGGCCTGTAAGGCCAGCTGCGGGTCCGACGGCCACCAGTAAGCGAACACACCGGCGGCAATGAATAGCACGGCCACGACGAAGCGGCCAGCCACCCAGTCGGCGGCGTGCGCCAGCCTCGGCCGTTGCGCCTGGGCCCTGTCCAGCAGCCGGGCGATGGTCGATAGCACCGTATCCTGGCCAATGCGCTGGACCTGGAAGCGGAAGGGATGGGTGACGTTGACGCTGCCGGCGATCACGGTATCGCCGTGGCCGCGGCGTTGTGGCTTGGACTCGCC
>DASULL010000128.1:0-3006 GCA_036278215.1 Gammaproteobacteria bacterium
CAGCGCCTTTACCTCGGACCCGAACAGCAATCGCCCATCGCGTTCCGCGTAGTGCAGCGGCACGATACCGGGCTGGTCGCGCACCAGCAGCAGTCGCCGCCGCGCTCTATCCCAGAGCGCGATGGCGAACTGGCCATTCAACCGATGTACGAAGTCATCGCCATATTCTTGGTAGAGAGGCACGATAACTGCGGCGTCACCACTCGGCGCGAGGCGATGCCCACAAGCCTGCAGCCGTTCGCGCAATTCCAGGTAATTGAAGATCTCGCCGCTGCAGACTGCCTGGATCGAGCCGGTGTCGTTGCTCAACAGCCCGCCAGCTTCGGTGGCAATGGTGGCAAGCTGCGCCTGCGCCAGGCCCGCGGTTCCATCCGTATAAATGGCACTGCCGTCCGGTCCACGCACCTTGAGCGGCTCTAGCATGGCTGCGAGCGCTGCCCGCGTTGCCCGCTTGCCGCCGGCAAGATCGACTATCCCCGCAATTCCACCCATGCCCTAGCCACTCCCTGGCGTTCTGAGTCCGCTTTAAACAGCCGCTGAATCCCGCTCTCCGTCCGAACGGTGCAAACTACAATGCTTGCTAGTATCGACCGCCCGCAGCAGTATCAAGCGTCATCGGCTGCCCGACATGGTCAGCGGGTACCTGCAACAATCCGAGATTGCCGAGAACACGACTTACCGTAGTAAAGCGAAAATCGCCAAGCAGGCGGCGCAAGCGAGGCTCGCACTTCGCCAGGTTGTTGTAGTGACGGAACGACGACAGTGCGCTCGCTCTAACCCGCGGCTGCCCCGGATCTATCTCCCACGGATGCAAGTAAAAAATGAACGGTTGCCCGGCTCGATTGACGCTCGCCAGACCGACGCGACTCAGGGCATAAGGGTAGAGGCGGAAGTAACCACCACCGGCGATGGGCAGACGGTAGCCGCTTACCTGCCAAGTGGATAAGGGAAACTCGACCAGCGTGTACCCGGCTGGCGTTTGCAACCGATGCGGCCAACGCGACATGCCAGGTATGCCGTAGCGATCATGCCGCACTGGAAAGATACTTGAGTCCCAGACAAACCCGAGTTCCGCCAAAATATCCAGCGCCCACAGCGACCGCTGGGTAACCGAATAGCTGGCAGCGCGATAGCCTTCTACCGGCCTTTGCACCTGATCTTCCAGCAAGGCTTTGGAGCGCTGTGTTTCCCGACGGAACTCCTGCGGCGTTTGCCGATAAACCAGTTGGTGGCTATACCCATGCGAGGCGATTTCATGGCCCGCTGTCGCGATCTCGCGCACCAGTTTTGGATATCGCTCTGCCACCCAGCCGAGCACGAAAAAGGTCGCCTGCAGCTCATGTTCGGCGAGAATCCCCAGCAGCCGCTGGGTATTACGCTCAACTCGGCTCTCGTACCGACCCCAATCGCGACGGTTGATGGATTCCGCCAGCGCGGCCACGTGAAAGTAATCTTCAACGTCTACCGTCAATGCATTGAGCACGCCAGGTCCCTCTTGCTGCTCGTTTTGGCCGGAAGAGTCAGTCGCGGCGGCGTAGCCCGTCGGCCAAATCGCGCAGACGCTCCTCGATCAGCCGCATCTTGCCCATCAGGCCAGCCGACATTTTCGGCATGAACTCATACATGCGGTCGACCTTCTCAGTAAGTGCATCCGAAAACTGCACAGCCGCCACCGCGGTGCCCGCTGCGGCCACTGCCGGCGGTGTCGGCAGCACCGCCTGGTTGGTCGATGCGACCCGCCGCGCCCGCTGGGTCGGCCGATCCTGGAATGCTACCCAGCCCAATTCATCAACTGAGGCGCGAATGACATCTTCGTCGACTACCTGCCGCTCATCGACGTAAGCCGTCAATAGCGCCATATCGCACATCGAATTCACTAGCCGGGGAATGCCGCCGGTGTACTCAAAAATCACCGGGAAGGCGTCCTCGGTGAAGAGTTCCCGATCGGTGATCCCGGCGACACTCAGCCGATGGCGGATATACTCTTTGGTCTCCTCCAACGACAAGGCGCCAAGATGAAAGCGCAGCCGCACTCGTTGCGCTAATTGCTCGAACCGCGGTGAATCGACCACCTGAGCCAGCTCCGGCTGCCCGGCCAGAATGATGCTGACCAGCTTCTCCTTCTCCGTCTCCAGCCCCGACAGCAAGCGGACCTCTTCCAGCACCTTGTCGCTAAGATTCTGCGCTTCGTCGATGATCAGCAACACCCGGCGATTCTGCCGGTACATCTCGATCAGGAAATCGTTGATCTGATTCAGCAGCTCGACCTTGCCGGTACCGAATTTCTCGATACCGAACTCGGTCAGGACCGCCTGCAGAAACTCGATCTCGTTCAGCTGCGTTTGGAAGATCTTGGCCACCAATACATCGGCCGGCAGCTCCGCCACCAGCTTGTTGATCAAGGTGGTCTTGCCGGCTCCGATCTCGCCGGTAACGACGACAAACCCATCGCGGCTCAGCACCGTGTAATCCATGTACGCTTTCGCTCGGGCATGAGCGCGACTCATGAACAGAAAGTCGGCGTCCGGCGTCAGCCGGAAAGGCGCCTCGGTCAGTCCGTAATATTCGAGATACATGGCATCACCTCGCGGCCCAGTGCGGCCGGGCGCCGTAGCGTAGTTCGATTAAAGCGATCACCTCATTGAAGTCACGACCGGCCGCATCGCTTCGCTGCCACTCGTCGCGCAGCTCGGCAACCAGCGACAGCCGACGGGCTAGACGATGCGACACTCCTACCCCAACCACACTGCGCCGGTCACGGCGGTCGAGGCGCGGGTACTTGCTGTTCTCATGCCGCCCAAACAGCGCACCTTCCCACGACGGCGCCAGTGGATAACCAAAACGGAGGGCGACCCCGGCAACTCGCTCGTCAAGAATCGCTGCCTCGTAATCCTCATCGCTCCAGTACAGGCGGATATCGGCGCCGACCCCCCACCAGCGGTCGTAATAAAACAGTTCTGCCGCATTCACGCGTGCAATGTCTTGGCTCACATCAGCATCAAGCGG
>DASULL010000129.1:0-7654 GCA_036278215.1 Gammaproteobacteria bacterium
GTCCTCGGTTTCGCGCTGACCGAGGCAGACCGGGCGGATGCCGTGGGGGTCGCGGAAACCGACGATGCCGTAGTTGTTGATCAGGGCGATGGCGGCGTAGGCGCCCTTGCAGCGGCGGTGAACGTTGGCGACGGCCTGAAAGATCTCCTCCGGGCCTATCCGCAGCTTGTTCTGCCGCAGCAGCTCGTGGGCGAAAACGTTGAGCAGCACTTCCGAGTCGGACTCGGTGTTGATATGGCGCAGATCCTCGACGAAGACGTCGTGCTCGAGCTGCTCGGCGTTGATCAGGTTGCCGTTATGCACCAGGCTGATGCCGAACGGCGAGTTCACGTAGAACGGCTGCGACTCGGCGGAGGTCGTGCAGCCGGCGGTCGGATAGCGGACATGGCCGATGCCCATATTGCCGAGCAGCCGCCGCATGTGACGGGTGTGGAAGACATCCCGCACCAGGCCGTTGTCCTTGCGCAGATAGAAGCGGCCGCGATCGCAGGTCATGATGCCCGCCGCATCCTGGCCACGGTGCTGGAGAACGGTCAGGCCGTCGTACAGCGTTTGGTTGACGGGGCTCTTACCGACGATGCCGATGATACCGCACATAGTGCCTTCTCTTACCTGTCTGTCGTGGTGGGCGTGCTTACGCCCTTACAGAAATCGGCCCAGTAGTCCCGCGCCGGCCGGCCCGGCGCAACCGATACGCCTTGGGTGACGGGGGTATAGACTGTAAAGCCGCGCATCCATTCCCCAACCGCGAACTCGCACACCAGCGGCTGCAGCCAGTTGATCATGGTCGATTGCCGCCACCAGGCTTCCTGCGGCATCCGCGTTAAGCCCAGCACCAGAATCAGCAATGCTGTCAGGATCAGCCCGCGGGCGGCGCCGAACACGACGCCTATGGCTCGGTCTGTTCCGGTCAGGCCGGTCTTGTCGACCAGCAGACCGCCGAAAAAACCAACGATTGCGCCTACCAGCAACGTACCGACGAAAATCACCGCGAACGCTGCCACCACCTGCAGCATCGGCGACTCGATATAGCGTGAGAGCAGGCTCGCGAACGGTCGAGCGAAGACGATGGCCAGCCAGAACGCTGCCACCCAGACAACGATCGACAGCACTTCCCGCACAAAGCCGCGGACGAGGCTGATCAGCGCGGAAACCGCGATGATCGCGATGATCAGATAATCTGCCCAGTTCATGTGCGTACGGCGCAATGGCGCGTGGAGCGCGGATGGTAGCAGAGCGGCGCCGCCCGGAAAAACCGGAGTCGGCGCCATCGGTTCAAGACTTGTCGGGAACGGCCCCAACAATCATGGATGAGGGACGACCAGACCTTGGAGCGATTCCTTGCTGGCAAGCGCCGTCTTCAGCTTCTCGGCTTCGGCCCGCTCCACCATTGGTCCGACCCGAACCCGGTAGAAGGTCTTGCCTTCGCTCTTGATCGCCTCGGTATAAGCGCGGTAACCCTTGGCCCGCAGAGAATCGCGCAGGCCCAGAGCATTGGCCTCGGTGCCAAAGCTGCCAACCTGCACCGCCCAGGCGGCAAGAGCGGGCGGCGTCTGGGGCTGCATGGCCAGTGGCTCTCCAACCGCCACCGGAGCGGCTGCCGGTGGCGGCGGCCTTGCCGCCTGGGACTCAGCCACCGGCGCAATCGGAGTCGACGGCGTGAAGGGATTGGCAACCGCTGTCGCAGACGACGACTCGGGCTTGTCAGGCTTGCTAGCCGCGGGCTGGACGTTCACCTTCACCGCCGGCGGCGGCGGAATCTCCAGCGGGATGGAGGTCGCTTCTCGCTCCACCGGCCCTTGCAGCAGCATCGGGATAAAGATTACTCCCAGGGCGACCAGAACCACCGCACCGATGAGCCGCTGTTTGAGACGCTGTTGCATGAACTATTCATCCCCTGATAGGCGAGCGCGATAACGCAGCGCTTCCTCGACCGTCCGGAATGAGCCGAACACCAGCACCCGATCTCCCGGCTGTGCCGCCGCCGTGACCGCCGCAAACAGCGCATCGCTGCCCGCCTGACCCGCTACCGGCAATCCGAGGCTGTGCAGGCTTTCTGCCACCTCCGCCGCCGGTCGGGCATCGGCATCCGGTAGCTCCAGCAACCACCAGTTGTCGACCAGCCCGACAAGCTCGCCGACCACCGGCTCCAGCTCCTTGCGCTGCATCTGGGCAAACACCGCATGGCAGCGGCCCGTCTGCCGCCGCTCGCGCAGCGCCCGCGCCAAGCAGGCGACGCCATCACGATTATGGGCCACATCGACGACCCACTCCACCGGCCCGGGCAACACCTGCACCCGCCCGGCAAGGCGGATCTGCGTCAGGCCGGCGGCGACATCCTCGACCGCCACCGGCAGCCGGTGGACTATAGCTTGCAGCGCAGCTAACGCGGCCGCGGCGTTGGCAAACTGATGGGCGCCGAGCAAAGCTGGCCACGGCAGATTGTCCCAGGTAGCGCGTGGTCCGTCGAAGGACCAGTTATCGGTATGGACAGCAAAGCGATAATCGCGACCAATGTGCCACAGCTCGGCTCCGGCCTTTTCCGCCGCCGCCACGATGCTCGGCGGCATGTCCTGCTCGCCGTACACGGCAACTCGGCCGGCGCGGAAAATACCGGCTTTCTCGCGGGCAATAGTGTCGCGGTCCGCCCCCAGCCAGTCGGTATGGTCGAGGCTGATCGAGGTCAGCACCGCCACATCGGCATCGATCACGTTAACCGCGTCCAGTCGCCCCCCCAGGCCGACTTCCAGCAGCCAGACATCGCACTCGGCGCGGGCAAACAGATCCAGTGCCGCCAGGGTGCCGAACTCAAAGTACGTCAGCGACACCCCATCCCGGGCTTGGTCGATGCGGGCGAACGCCTCCACCAGGTCGGCATCGGCAGCCTGCTGGCCACCGATGCGGACACGCTCGTTGTAGCGCAGGATATGCGGTGAGGTGTAGGCGCCGACCCGATAGCCGGCCGCAGTCAGAATCGCCTCGAGGTAGGCAACGCAAGACCCCTTGCCGTTGGTGCCACCGACCGTGATCACCGGCCGCCCCTGTTCGAGCAGCCCCATGCGCGCCGCCACGGTGCGCACGCGCTCCAGCCCCAGATCGATCGCCTTAGGATGCAGACCTTGCTGCCATTGCAGCCAGCCCTCCAGGCTCTGAAAGCGCATCGGTATTCTCAGGTCAATACCGCCTCAGGCTCCCGCCAGTCGCCGCACGTCCGGGGATGGCTGACGGGTGAGAATGGCCAGCAACGCAGCCAAGCGGTCGCGCATTTCCCGGCGATCGACGATGAAATCGATGGCGCCGTGCTCCAGCAAGAACTCGCTGCGCTGAAAACCATCTGGCAGCGTCTCGCGCACGGTCTGCTCGATCACGCGGGGTCCGGCAAAACCTATCAGCGCGCCGGGCTCGGCGACGTTGACATCACCCAGCATGGCAAGGCTGGCCGAGACGCCGCCCATGGTCGGATCGGTCAGTACCGAGATGAACGGCACGCCGGCTTCCCGCAGTTGCGCCAGCGCCGCCGAAGTCTTGGCCATCTGCATCAGCGAGAACAGCGCCTCCTGCATGCGGGCACCGCCGCTGGCGGAGAAACAAATCAGCGGCATGCGCTCTTCCAGCGCAAGCTTGGCCGCGCGAACGAACCGCTCACCGACCACCGATCCCATTGAGCCGCCCATGAATTCGAACTCGAACGCCGCCGCAACCACCGGCTGGCCTTTGAGAGTGCCGCGCAGAACAATCAGCGCGTCTTCCTCGCCGGTCTGCTTCTGCGCCTGGACCAGGCGATCCTTGTACTTCTTGCTGTCGCGGAAGCGCAGCGCGTCCACCGGCGAAATACCAGCGCCGATCTCGCTCTGCGTACCCGGATCCAGAAACACCTCCAGCCGGCGACGGGCGCGGATGCGCAGGTGGAAGTTACACTTCGGGCAAACCTCGAGGTTACGCTCGACTTCCGGTCGGTACAGCACCGCGTTGCAGGACTCGCACTTGGTCCACAGTCCCTCGGGGACGTTGCGGGCGCGTTCTTTTTGGCCCGCTTCGGTACGAATGCGGGACGGCATCAATTTCTGGAACCAGCTCATCTCGATTTTCGCCTCTTATGCGCGCGCGGATTCTAGGCTGTCGATCGCGCGCCGCAGGTCCGCGACCAGGTCAGCCATCGCTTCCCGCATCTTGTAAGTATCGTCCTGATGCCGCTCCACCAGCCGCACCAGTGCACTGCCAACCACAACCGCGTCCGCCACTTGCGCCACCGCGGCAGCGGACTTGGCATCGTGGATGCCGAAGCCGACCCCTATCGGCAGTGTGGTGGCCTTGCGGATTTCCTGAATCTTGTCGGCTACGTCGGCAACGTCCAGAGTCGCCGCACCGGTTACGCCTTTCAGCGACACGTAGTAGATAAAGCCGCGCGCCGCCGCACAGATCTGCTGCAGGCGAGCCGGGGTGGTAGTCGGGGCGACCAGCAGTACCGGATCGATGCCGCGGCTGGTCAACGCCTGATTCAGCTCCCGGCCTTCGTCGGGCGGCAGATCGACGGTGATCACACCATCTACCCCCGCTACCGCCGCCGCCTCGGCAAACCGGACATAACCCATGGTTTCGACCGGATTGGCATAGCCCATTAGCACGACCGGGGTGTGCGGATCGTGGATGCGGAACTCGCGCACCATGTCCAGCACCCGCTGCAGGCTGACATGGTGCAGCAGCGCCCGCTCACAGGCCGCCTGGATTACCGGGCCTTCCGCCATCGGGTCGGAAAACGGCACACCCAGCTCGATGATGTCGACCCCGGCGCGCACCACTTCGTGCATCAGCGGTATGGTGGCATCCGGATTGGGATCGCCGGCTGTGAAAAAACTTACCAGCAGCTTGCGGCCCTCAGCCCTGCGCCGCGCGAAGGTCTGTGCAATGCGACTCACAGGCTGATCCCCTTCAGGTTGGCGATGGTATTGATGTCTTTATCGCCGCGGCCGGACAGGTTGACCACGATGATCTGATCCTTACGCATGGTCGGCGCCAGCTTCAGGGCGTAGGCAACCGCATGGCTGCTCTCCAGCGCCGGGATGATGCCTTCGAGACGGGTCAGCGTTTCGAAGCCCTCCAGCGCCTCCTCATCGGTGATGCCGACATACTGGGCCCGGCCAGTGTCTTTCAGCAGCGCGTGCTCCGGCCCGACTCCGGGATAGTCCAGTCCAGCCGAAATCGAGTGGGTACCAATGATCTGACCGTCATCGTCCGACAGCAGGTAAGTCCGGTTGCCGTGCAGCACGCCCGGCTTACCGGCCTGCAGGGGAGCTGCATGCCGGCCCGTTGCCAGGCCTTCGCCGGCCGCCTCGACGCCGTACAGGGCGACGCTGCGATCTTCCAAGAACGGATAGAACAGCCCGATTGCATTGGAGCCGCCGCCGACACAAGCAACCAGCGCATCTGGCAGGCGACCCTCGGCCAGCATCACCTGCCGCTTCGCCTCGCGACCGATAACGGCCTGGAAGTCGCGCACCATCATCGGATACGGGTGCGGTCCAGCGACCGTGCCGATGATGTAGAAAGTGTCATCGATGTTGGTTACCCAGTCGCGCATCGCTTCATTCAGCGCGTCCTTCAGCGTCTTGGTGCCGGAATGCACCGGCACTACCTCGGCACCCAGCAGCTTCATGCGGAACACGTTGGGCGACTGCCGCTGCATATCCTCGGCGCCCATGTAGACTACACAGCGCATGCCGAAGCGGGCCGCTACCGTCGCCGTTGCCACGCCGTGCTGGCCGGCGCCGGTTTCGGCGATTACCCGGGTTTTGCCCATGCGCTTGGCCAGCAGTGCCTGGCCAACGGTATTGTTGATCTTGTGCGCGCCGGTGTGATTCAGATCTTCTCGCTTGAGATAAATCTTGGCGCCACCCAGCGTTTTGCTGAGGCGCTCAGCGTAGTACAACGGTGAGGGCCGGCCGACATAATGCTGCAGATCATGGTCCAGCTCGGCGATGAAATCCGGGTCGTTCCGAAAACGAGCGTAGGCTGCGTCCAACTCATCCAGCGCCGCCGCCAGGGTCTCGGCCACGAAGCGGCCGCCATAAACACCAAAGTGGCCGGAAGCATCCGGATATTGGCTGAAATCGACGACTGCAGCGCCGTCACTCGCTTTCGACACGTCTCACCTCGTTGATAAACGCCGCCATTTTGGCAGCGTCCTTAATGCCTTTGCCGGCTTCGACCCCACTACTGACATCCACACCGTACGGGCGGTACTGTTGGATCGCTGCCGCCACGTTGCCAGCATGCAGGCCGCCTGCCAACAGGACCGGCCGCGCCAGATTGGCCGGGATTCGGGACCAGTCAAAGGTCCGGCCGCTGCCGCCCTGCTGCCCGGCGGCGTGGCTGTCCAGCAGATAGCCGGCCGCATCTGGATACTGGCGCGCCTGCAGTACCGGGTCCAGGCTGTCCTCCCCCATGGCCAGCGCTTTCAAATAGCGCCGACCAAAAGCGCGACAGAATTCCGGCGACTCGCCGCCATGAAACTGCAGCAGATCCACCGGCAGCCGGGCCAAAACCTGCGCCACCTCCGCCGCCGTCGGATCCTGAAACAGCGCGACCACGACAACCAGCGGCGGCAGCGCGGCAATCACGCTGGCGGCGGTATCGATGCTGACATGCCGTGGACTGCCAGCAAAGAACACCAGACCAACGGCGTCCGCGCCCAGCACAGCCGCTTGCTGACCGTCTTCCGGCCGGGTAATGCCGCAGATCTTGACGCGTGTTCGCAAGCTAAACCTCCAAGGAGGGTGATCCTACCGCGCCCGCCCAGCCTATTCCAGCGCGTTTTGGACAGGCGCCTGTTCCGGCGGATTGCAATTATGAAAACACCGGCGGCGGCCCTGCCGGCGGCAAGCCGTACTCGGCTGGGTAGTTTACCCCCACCAGATACAGGCCTTGCGGCGGCGCCGTCACTCCGGCCAACCGGCGATCGCGGCCGGCCAGCACCTCGCCGACCCACTCGACCGGCTGCTCCCCTGCCCCCACTGCCATCAGTACGCCGGCGATATTGCGGACCATATGATGTAAAAACGCGTTCGCCTCAACATGCAGATACAGATAATCGCCACGGCGTAACACGCTCAGTTGGAACACCTGCCGTCGGGCATGCTGCGCTTGGCACTCTGCTGCCCGAAAGGCGGAAAAGTCATGCTCACCGACCAGCAACTGCCCTGCTTGGTGCATGCGCTCGGCATCCAGGTCCTTGTAGGTCCAGGCAGCCCGCTGCCGCAATAGCGCCGGGCGGACTGGACGGGAGGCGATCACATAGCAGTAGGTACGCCGCTGCGCCTTGAAACGCGCATGAAAGTCCGGCGATACCTCGTTCACCCACAGCAGGCGCACGCTCTCCGGCAAATGCGAATTCGTGCCGCGTATCCAAGCGATGCTCGGCCGATAGGCATGGCTGTCGAAGTGGATGACCTGATGCAAGGCGTGCACACCGGCATCGGTACGGCCAGCGCAGACAACTTCGATCGGATGCGCTGCGACCGCTGCCAGCGCCTCTTCCACCGCCTGTTGAACGGTACGGGCATGGCGCTGGCGCTGCCAACCGGCAAAGTCGGCACCGTCGTATTCCACCACCGCTGCGTAGCGGCGTTGTGCCAGCGCCGCCTGCCGCTCATCAGCA
>DASULL010000130.1:0-5884 GCA_036278215.1 Gammaproteobacteria bacterium
GCGGACGGTTTCAGCAAGGCGGCTGGCGTACTCGAGGGAGCCCTTGGCGGAGCCCAGAACATAGCCGCCACCGTGGAAGTGCAGAATGGTCGGACCGGTATTGGTCTCGGCCTGCGCTGATGACCGCACCCGCAGTGCCGGCACACCGCCGAGTTCCAGCCGATCGACCCGGGCGTCCGCCGGCGGCGGGAAGTGGGTTGTCAGGAAACGCTCATAGCCTTCCCGCAGGCCATCGTGACCACGGGCGACATCTTCCGGCGAGAAGGCGTTCTTCCACATATCGAAGGCCCGCTGGCTTTCCGGCCGCTCCATCTGCTTGCCTTCCCGCGTTGCCGAAATGCCCTGCACTTCACCGGCCGGCTGATCGACCGCCTTGAGAACGTCATAACCCCAGACGAAGCCCCAGGTGGTTTCGGTCATCGGATCGATGTGCTGCATACCCTTCCAGCGGCCGTTGCGAGCACGTATCCGCGCCGGCTCGGATTCATGCACCAACTTGACCATCGCCCGGGCGCCTGACTGCACACGGGTGGTACGTGGACGGCGGCGCTGCTCGTACTCGGCAAGAGCAGTCCGGATGTTTTTCTCGCCGGCCCGCTCCAACACGGTCGCCAAGGTCCAGGCATCCTCAATGCCCTGGCAGGCACCCTGCGCCAGGAACGGGACCATCGGATGAGCGGCATCACCCATCAGCGTGACGCGGTCGTACGTCCAGCGGTCAATGGGGTCGCGGTAGTACATCCCGGTGATAAAACCGGTCTCGATCTGATCCATCATGTACTGCGCCGTGGGCTCCAAGTCGCTGAACGAGCGGCGCAGATCGTCGATATCGCCGCTCTCCTCCCACAATTCGCGATGAACTTCCGTGGCCGGCACCGAGGCGAGGATGCTGTAGAGGTTCTTCGGGCGCACCCAGTAGGTGATCAGCGTGCGGCCGGGCCCGAACCAGTAATTACCACGCTCTTCGAGATTAATCGCCTGCAGCTTCTCGGCCGGGATCAGCGCTCGCCACATGAGGATGTTGGAGAAGTGAGTCGGTTCATCACCGCGCAGTTGCTGGCGGACCATCGAGTGAATCCCGTCCGCACCGATCAGAGCGTCGCCACGGATCGTCTCTCCCGACGTCAGATGCACAGTCACCCCGGCCTCGTCCTGCTCGAAGTGAGTGCACTGGGCACCGAGCCGCAGCGCACCTTGCGGCACAGCCTTGGCAAGGATATCGATGAGGTCCGCGCGGTGGATGTTGTAGAGCGGTGCGCCCCAGCGCTTGGTTCCGGCCTCACCCAGCGGGGAGACATACAGCAGCTTGCCGGTGTCGATGTCCCGCATGTCGTAGGACAGAGGAATCACGCCTTTCTGCGCAACTGCCTCTTCCAGCCCCAGCTCGCGCAGGACGAGCGAGCCATTGGCGGCAAGCTGAATGCCCGCGCCGATTTCTTTGAGGGCCGGCGCTTGCTCCAGAACCGTGGCTTGTATGCCTTTGTGCCGCAGCGCAATGGCGGCGGTCAATCCGGCAATACCGGCGCCGACGATGATAATGTGCATGGATACCCTCCTCCCAGGAAATGGCTGCCTACCGCGCTCGCGGGGCTATCGGCGATAGTTGTTTATTGATGCTCGTGGTACTAACAAATGTACGTACGGATACGAACGATCGTTCGTACGATATTCCGCACACAGTTCCAGTGCAAGCACTTTGATCCAAATCAAGGCGGGTTAGACCCTGCTGTGGCAGGGCAGGCGCACCACTGCGCTAGCTCGCGGCTGCACCTCCGCGGCCGTGATTGAGCGGGCCACATGGATCTTGGGCGCCTTCATCAAGCGCCGTCAGGCAGCGCACCCAACGTCCCTCTGCCGCCTGCTGTCAAGGCGGCAAGGTGTGACACGGGAGTAGCCAGCATGAGCGAGAAGGTATGTCGTAACAGCGTTCCCATCCGCAACAATGGAGCTGGCCGTCGAGAGTGCGTACTGACTCGATCCGTCTATGCGTCTACGCTGGAGAGATCGGCCCAGCGGGTGGTATACGCCGGTGAGCGCCGTGCCGACTTTCCCTGCCACTGCTGCGGCAGGCTCTCGGCGGCAAAACCGAGCGTGCCGCGGCCCATTTTCCGGTTGATCGCATCGACGGTGCGCATCAGGGCCTCTGACGCCACGGGCTCAGTGCCAAATAGCGCGCTTTGCTCTTGCTGGCCGGTATCAACTCCAGCAGTTTGTGTGACGACCTGCCGCTCGCATCCACTTGATCGGCACCGAAGCTCTGGCTGTCGAAATCAGGACCAGAAAGGCTGAGGAGGCACGTCGGCAGGACATGCGCCGGCGTGCCCAGGAACGATACGAATTCCTGAAGGCCTGGCTCGAGCACGACGCCGTCCAACGTCACTTTGAGATCCCTGCGCGGCAGGCTGAACTTGTAGACGCCTCCCGGCTGCGCCGAGCCCTTTGCACCCAGAACCGCCTCGACCGGCTGCCAGTTCATTGGCTGCGATCAGGCTGCCATGGGCTGAGCGAGCAGAAAGACCAAGGCCAGTAACACGATCCGAGGCCGCATCGACAGTCCCTCCAGAGAATCCGCCAGTAGGCATGTGGACGCGCGAGGCGGTTCCAACGCGGGGCTCGCTCCACACGCGGGCAAGATTAGAGCGGACGGCGCATGAGCGATTCTCTTAATGGGTTGTTCAACTAAATCAGCCCGAAGCGTCGCAACAGCAGCGTTAGCATTCCATACGCGGCGGCGGTGGCCAGGCAGGCCAAGCCCATCGCCGGATAGAAGGCAACGCCGCGTTTGAGCAGCAGCGGCAGTACGATGAACAGCACGAGCGACGGCAGCACCAGCCACAGCACATCCTCGGCCAGGGCACTGACCTGCCCGACGTCCCGGGTTTCGTGATAAAGCCAGACCATGGCCAGGAGCGAGGTCAGCGGCAGCGAGGCGATCAGCGCGGCGAACGCCGAGCTGCGCCTGGCCACCTCCGAGACCACCGCGACGATCACCGCCGAGATCAGCACCTTGACCAGGAAATACGTCATACCTGGTGAGCCTCCTGTGGCTGCGCGGACCGCTCCGCTGTCCGGCGCGGCGCCCTGACAAGCGGCGCACAGCGCCGAAACGCAGATAAAGCACCCGTACGAGAAGCATGTTGAGCGCGGTCGAGCCCAACTTGCCCTGCTCGCCGCCGCTCAGCGCCAGCGGCACCAGCGCCAGGCCGGTTATCAGCGCGGTCATGAGGATCGGCAAGTGCCGTTCCATGGCATCGCGATAGACGGCCTCCTAGGCATCGATCACGCCCTCCTCCCCCGCCAAGGTGGCGGATGTGAGCGATCATCTTTTACACCAATGGGCTCGGAGATTGCTGCTGCCATAAGCGGCCCGGACGCCATGAAATTCCTCCTTGCCGGCCCCAAGACGGAATCATGTCCTGATGAGCACGGAACCAGGAGAGCGTGGTGCGACTGGAGCAGATCGTGGTCAGTCCGTCTGACGCGCATGGCCGATGGGGGATCCCGCTAGCGAGCCGTCGGCCTGGAGCAAAAGCTGAGTGCTCGATACGCTGACCCAACCCCTAGGAGCTGCAAAAATGGCCTCCATGCCCGCTCTGTTCATCGGTCACGGCAGCCCAATGAACACCCTGGCCGACAACCGCTTCACCCGGGCGTGGCGGCAAATCGGCGCGGCGCTGCCCCGGCCCCGGGCTCTGTTGGTCATCTCGGCCCACTGGTACATCGGGGCCACTGCGGTTACAGCCATGGAGCGGCCCCGTACCATCCACGATTTCTATGGGTTTCCGCCTGAACTCTTCGCTTTCCGGTATCCCGCGCCCGGAGCACCTGACGTGGCTGACGAGGTGGCTGAAACCGTGAAGCCGCTCTGGGTCGGACTGGACCAGGACCAGTGGGGCTTGGACCATGGCACCTGGAGCGTGCTGGCGCACCTCTTTCCCGCGGCCGACGTCCCAGTCGTGCAACTCTCGCTCAACATCCACAAGCCCCTGGAGTATCACCTGGATCTAGCGGCGCGGCTGTCGCCCCTGCGCGAGCAAGGCATCCTGATCGTGGCTAGCGGCAACGTGGTGCACAACCTGCGACTTGTGGATTGGCGGCTGCAGGATACCGGGTTTGATTGGGCGCACCGCTTCGATGACGCCGTTCATGAGCGGATGACCTCGGATGCTTCTGAAGTTCTCGCCGTGCAAGATCATCCGGATTACAAGGTGGCGGTACCGAGCCCAGACCATTTCCTGCCTCTGCTCTACTTGGCTGGCTTGGCGGCCAGCGGTGGCGGGCGAGCAACGGCGCCGTTGCGCGGCTATTCCCTGGGCTCGCTCTCCATGACCGCCTACGGACTGGATCTGCCGGCATTATCTGAGCAAGCCGGCGAGGGCTCGGCCGGCCTGCCGAAAAAGGTACCTGCGGACAACACCAACACCTGAATCAGTCGAACCGAAGCTCGGCGGCTGCATGGTGCATTGCGTCCACCGATTAGATATGGGGCGTGCCGCATCACCCTAAATATGGAATAGGAGCGCCTGCCTTAGCGCTCCTCATCAGAACACGTATCGACGACAACACATCCGGCGGATCACACGCTGCTGCTGGAGAGCGCGTCGATGATCGAGCACTCCTCGACCACATGGCCTTGGCACGCCGTAACCATGCCCTCAAGCGCACGCTCCAGGGCGCGCAGATCGGCGATTTTCTGGCGGACAGCCTCCAAATGCTCCCGCGCCAAACGGTCAACATCGGCGCAAGGTGCATCCCGCTGGTCTGCATTGGCCAGCAGCGCCCGCACATCGTCCTGGCTAAAGCCAAGCTCCCGGCTGCGCCGAATGAAGACCAGCCGCTTGAGATGCTCCTCACCAAAGATGCGGTGACCACCAGGGCCACGCGCTGCCTCGGGCAGTAGGCCAACGTCGCCGTAGTAACGGATGGTGGGCACCCCCACCCCCGTCCGCTTCGATAGCTCGCCGATGCTGAAATGCCGCTGAACCTTCATCGTCATGGCCCGCTCAAGAAGTACTTGCATCTATAGTTGCTAGAGGTTTTAGTATGCAGTCCCAGTCGTGTTCTTACAAGCCACAGGAGATAACCATGGCTGGTCAATGCTGCGCACCCAGTACCGATGCAGCCCATACATCGCCGCGATTCCGCCAAGTGCTCTGGTGGGCGCTGGCCATCAACCTGCTGATGTTCGGCGTGGAGATCGTCGCCGGCGTCATTTCCCAGTCCATGTCATTGCAGGCAGATGCGCTCGACTTCCTGGGCGATGCCGCCAACTACGGCATCAGCTTGGCGGTGCTGGGCTTGGGCCTGCGGGTACGCGCTAGTGCGGCCTTCATCAAAGGTATCAGCATGGGCCTATTCGGCCTCTGGGTGACCGGCAACACGCTGTATCGCGTGGTCAACGGGATTCCGCCGGAAGCGGCCATTATGGGCGCCGTGGCCGTGCTCGCGCTGATCGCCAACCTGACCGTGGCATTCCTGCTGTACCGCTTCCGCAACGGCGATAGCAACATGCAGTCGGTGTGGATTTGCAGCCGCAACGATGCGATCGCCAACCTCGCGGTATTGGCTGCGGCCGGTGGTGTGTTTGCCTCCGGCACCCGCTGGCCGGATCTGGCGGTGGCCGCCATCATCGCGACGCTTGCACTCAGCGGCGCGTGGCGGGTATTGCGCGCATCCGTGCGCGAGCTGCGCGCGGTCGGCTTGCATGGGCCTAACCCCGCACAAGACAGTCACGCTCATAGCCATTAGAGGCATACATGAAGCAAGAGTTAAAGCAGGCCTATCGACAGGAGCTGGCCGCCGCTCGCGCAGCGGAGCAGCGGGTTGATCTGGACGCGGCCCTCCAGCACCTGGCCCGTGCGCACATCCTCAGCCAGCGCTTTGC
>DASULL010000131.1:0-4118 GCA_036278215.1 Gammaproteobacteria bacterium
GGAGCAGGAGCGGGCGGAGCGGCAGCAGCATGCCGTGGAAACCATAGAGCAGGATCCCAATGTCGAGGCTATGCGCAAGACGTTCGCTGCCGAGCTGGTCCCGAATTCAATAGAACCCATCAATTAAGGCAGCTGTGAGGAGCCGATCATGAAAGGTGGATTGGGCAATTTGATGAAGCAGGCGCAAAAGCTGCAGCAGGAAATGCAGCGGGCGCAGGAAGAGATCGCCAACATGGAAGTTACCGGTGAGGCCGGCGGCGGCATGGTGTCGGTGGTCATGACCGGTCGGCACGAACTGCGTCGCGTCACTATCGACCCGGAGCTGTTCAAGGACGATAAGGAAATGGTGGAAGACCTGGTAGCCGCGGCGGTCAACGACGCCGTGCGCAAGGTCGAGCGGCAGAGCCAGGAGAAGATGTCGTCGATGACGGCTGGCCTGCCGTTGCCGCCCGGCATGAAGATGCCGTTCTGACGGACGATTAATAATGGCTTACTCGCCGTTGCTGCAGAATCTGATCGAGGCTCTGCGCGTGCTGCCGGGCGTCGGCCCTAAGTCGGCCCAGCGCATGGCATTGCAACTGCTGCAGCGCGATCGCGCCGGCGCCCGCCGGCTGGCGGGGGCGCTAGTGCAGGCGATGGATAACATCGGCGAGTGTCGCGAGTGCCGCACGCTCTCCGAGCAGGAAGTCTGCCAGATCTGCAGCAGCCACAAGCGCGACCGCTCGGTACTGTGCGTGGTCGAAAGTCCGGCCGATGTCTTCGCCCTGGAGCAGGCTACCGACTTCAACGGCCTGTACTTTGTGCTGAAAGGCCGGTTGTCGCCGCTGGACGGCATTGGCCCGGCGGAGCTGGGCCTCAATCAGTTGGAAGCGCGCTTTCAGGGTGGAGAAGTACGCGAGGTGATTCTCGCCACTAACCCCACCGTCGAAGGGGAGGCGACAGCGCAATACATTGCCGAAATGGCGCGTTCCCTCGGCATCAAGGCAACCCGAATTGCCCATGGCGTACCGTTAGGCGGCGAGCTGGAGTACGTCGATCGCGGCACGCTGGCACGCGCTTTTTCGGGGCGGCACAGCTACCAGTAACGCCGGTCAACCCGGCTGTTGGTTTTTATCGGATTCAGGCTGTTCGCGCCGGTGTTTCTGCTGGCAGCCAGGATTCGTCTTTCGCCCGGTGCGGCTGAATCGTTTCAGTGCCCCCTATCGCGCTTTTTCCACTTTCCCATCCTCCCTTCTGTCACCAGTGCTAATGTTGTCCGAAGTCAACGAAAGCGGTTGGCCAATCCCGGTAAGTTGTAGCTATTAGCGGCTTCTCTTGCTGCATCGCAGCATTAACTCTTGTTGACGCTTACGTAAACGGCATCTATCGTCGTTGTAATTTCGGCCGGCACCGGCCAGGAGGAGAAACGGGTGCGGCAGCCGCCGCACCGCCCTGCCGCGGCAGGGTAGAGGAGGAGCGGCACCGCTGAGCGGTGCTGACATAACGAAAGCAGCAAAAACAGGGGAAAGGCGTGTCATCGATTCACCAGGACGCCGCCCGGAGCAAGATCTTGGTCTGCGAGAACGTCAGCCGTTGGTTCGGCGGGCTGCAGGCTTTGAAAGAGGTCAATATCGCCATCGAGCAGGGCGAGATATTCGGGCTGGTGGGCCCGAATGGCTCCGGCAAAACTACGCTCGTCAACGCCATTACCGGCTTTTATCCGCCGCAGCAGGGGCAGATCCTGTTCGAAGGACAGCCGATACAACGGCTCAAGCCGTATCAGGTAGCCCAGCGGGGCATTGCCCGGACCTTCCAGAACGTCGCTCTCTTCAAGGGCATGAGCGTGCTCGACAACATACTGTTGGGCCGCCACAACTTCATGCGTCCCAGCGTGATGGCGTCGCTGTTCTACTGGTGGTGGGCGCAGAAGGACGAAGTGCGGCAGCGGGCCAAGGTCGAGGAAGTGATTGACCTGCTGCAGCTGGAAAGCGTGCGCGACGAACCGGTCGAAGTCATTCCGCTGGGCTTGCAAAAGCGAGTGGAGCTGGCCCGCGCGCTGGCGGCCGAGCCGCGCTTCCTCGTGCTGGACGAGCCGATGGCCGGCATGAACCAGGAAGAGAAGGAATACATGGTGCGCTTCATCCTCGATGCGCAGGAGGCGCTCGGCCTCACCGTTCTGCTTATCGAGCACCACATGGACGTCGTGACTGCTATCTGCGACCGGATAGTGGTGCTGAACAACGGCGTGAAAATCACCGAGGGACCGGCCCGCGAAGCCATCAACGATCCCGCCGTGGTGGCGGCCTACATCGGGAAGGTCAGCGATGCAGCCTGAAGCACGATCCTTGCTCACCAATGAAGACGCTGCCGCGCTGCACCCGAACTGGCAACGGGACGATCATCTGATTGCAGTGCTGGCGGACAACGCCCGCCGTTTTCCTGACCAGGTAGCCATGCGGGAACGCGATCAGGGCATCTGGCAGGAGTACAGCTGGAGCGACTACCTCGATCAGGTGCTGTGTTTCGCCGCCGGCCTGGAACTGCTGGGGGTGAAGCCCGAGGACAATATCCTGATCATCGGCGATAACCGGCCGGCGCTGTATTTCGGCATGCTCGGCGCCATTGCCCTGCGGGCAGTGCCGTCGCCGGCCTATCCGGATACTACGCCTGAAGAGGTCGCCGGCCAGATGCGGCGTGAGGATATCCGGTTTGCGCTGGCGGAAGACCAGGAGCAGGTCGATAAGCTGCTGCATATCCGCGAGCAGTATCCCGAGCTGGAAACCATCGTTTTTGACGATCCGCGTGGCTTGAAGGGCAAGGAGCCGGCCGGCGCGGTTGCTTTTGCCGACGTGGTGGCCCGCGGCCGCGAACGGCTCGAGCGCGAGCCGGCGCTGCGCGACGATCTGCTGCGCCGAGCCAGCGTGCACGATGTAGCGGCGTTGTTGCACTCGTCCGGCACCACCGGCGCGCCCAAGGGCATCCCGCTCAAGCACGGCCACATTCTCGCTGGCGTTCGTAATGCCGCCGCCGCCGGTTATTTCCGCGACGGCGAAGTGCACATGGCCTATCTGCCGATGGCCTGGGTGGGCGATTTCATCTTCTCGATCGGCGCAGCACTGGCGCTACGCTTCTCGGTGAACATTCCCGAGCGGCAGGAAACGGCTTTGCACGATCTGCGCGAGATCGCGCCGACCCTGTATTTCTGCTCGCCGCGCGCCTGGTCGAACATGCTGACCCGGATCCAGGTCGGGATCGACGAATCGACGCCGTTCAAACGCTGGCTGTATCAGCGGTTCATGCCATTTGCCGTGGAATTGGAGCGGCGGCGGCTGGAGGGCCACCAGCCGACCCTCAAGGAGCGGCTATGGCGCGGCTTGGGCGAGTTCCTGATCTACGGGCCCATCAAGGACCAGCTGGGTTTGGCGCGGGTGGAGCGGGCGTATACCGCTGGTGAAGCGATCGGCGAGGACGTCTTCCTGTTCTTCCGCGCGCTGGGGCTGAACCTGCGGCAGTTCTACGGCCAAACCGAGAACTGTGCGCTGGCGGCGGCGCAGGCGTTGGATGAGGTCAAACTGCACGCGGTTGGCCGGCCCTTCCCCGGAGTCGAGGTCAAGATCGACGACAACGGCGAGATCCTCATGCGCGGCGACAACGTGTTCGATGGCTACTACCAGCGGCCCGAAGACACCGCCGCAACCCTGCGCGACGGCTGGCTGCACACCGGCGATGCCGGCTACCTGGAAGACGACGGCCAGATCGTGGTGCTGGGCCGGGTGTCCGAGGTGGTTTATACCGCCAGCGGTGAGCGCTTCATTCCGACTTATATCGAAAACCGCCTGCAGTTCAGCCACTACATCAAGGACGCCTGCATTCTCGGCAAGGGCCGCGATCATCTGACGGCGATCATCTGCATCGACCTGCAGGCGGTCGGCCACTGGGCCCAGGAGAACGGCGTGCCTTATACCTCCTACGCGGACCTGTCGCAGCGGCCGGAGGTGTACGGTCTGATCGAAGGGGTGATGGCGCACACCAACACGGTGTTGCCCGAGGGGCTGCGGGTACGGCGCTTCGTCAACCTGCATAAGGAGTTCGATCCGGACGATGGCGAAGTGACCCGCACTCGCAAGATCCGCCGCAAC
>DASULL010000132.1:0-3251 GCA_036278215.1 Gammaproteobacteria bacterium
CAGCTGGTCGAATACGCCGGCAACCGCCGGGTCTACGGCTTTCAGGGCAAGGTGCAGGGGGATTTATGAGAAAGATCGACCGCCGCGCCTATGCAGAGATGTTCGGCCCGACCACCAGCGATCGGGTGCGTCTCGGCGATACCGGGCTGTTGATCGAGGTCGAGCGCCACTTCACCGTCTACGTTGAGGAGGTAAGCTTCGGCGGCGGCAAGGTGATCCGCGACGGCATGGGCCAGAGCCAGCACCCCAGCGGCGAGGCGGTGGATCTGGTGATCACCAACGCCCTGATCCTGGACCACTGGGGCATCGTCAAGGCCGATATCGGCATCCGCGCCGGGCGCATCGTCAAGATCGGCCGGGCCGGCAACTCCGATGTACAGCCGCGGGTCGATATCTACGTTGGCCCCGGCACCGAGGTGGTCGGCGGCGAGGGACTGATCGCCACCGCCGGCGGCATCGATACCCACATCCACTTCATCTGTCCGCAGCAGACCGAAGAGGCGCTCTGCTCCGGTGTCACCACCCTGATCGGCGGCGGCACCGGGCCGGCCACCGGCAGCACCGCCTCCAGCTGCACCCCCGGCCCCTGGTATCTGCACCGCATGCTCGAGGCCGCCGAGGGGCTGCCGATCAACGTGGGCTTTCTCGGCAAGGGCAATTCCAGCCTGCCGCGGCCGCTGAACGAGCAGATCGAAGCCGGCGCCGTCGGCCTGAAGCTGCACGAGGACTGGGGGGCGACGCCGGCGGCGATCGACAGCTGCCTGGCGGTCGCCGATGCCTACGACGTCCAGGTCGCGCTCCACGCCGATACTTTGAACGAGTCCGGCTTCGTCGAGGACACGCTGGCCGCCATCAAGGGCCGCACCCTGCACGCCTTCCACTCCGAGGGCGCCGGCGGTGGCCATGCGCCGGACATCATCAAGGTGGTCGGCGAGCCGAACATCCTGCCGGCCAGCACCAACCCGACCCGGCCGTACACCGTCAACACCATCGACGAGCATCTGGACATGGTGATGGTCTGCCATCATCTGGACCCGCGCATTCCCGAGGATGTTGCCTTCGCCGAGTCACGCATCCGCCCCGAGACCATTGCCGCCGAAGATATCTTCCACGACCTGGGCGGCATCTCGATCATGTCCTCCGACTCCCAGGCTATGGGCCGGGTCGGCGAGATGATCCTGCGGACTTGGCAGACGGCGCACAAGATGAAGCTGCAGCGCGGCCCGCTCGCGCCCGACAGCGATCGCGCCGACAACTTCCGCGCCAAGCGCTACGTCGCCAAGTACACCATCAATCCGGCCATCGCCCACGGCATCGCCCATGAAGTCGGCTCACTGGAGGAGGGCAAACTAGCCGATATCGTGCTCTGGCGGCCGGCCTTCTTCGGCGTCAAGCCCAGCCTGGTCATCAAGGGCGGCCTGATCGTCGCCGCGCCGATGGGCGATATCAACGCCTCCATCTCCACGCCGCAGCCGGTGCACTACCGCCCCATGTACGCCAGCCTCGGCCGGGCGCTGGCCGCCACCTCGGTCAGCTTCGTCTCCCAGGCGGCGCTGGAGGCCGGCATCGGCGATCGGCTCAAACTACAACGGCGGCTGGTGGCGGTGCGGGGCACCCGCCACATCGGCAAGAAGGACATGATCCACAACGACTGGCTGCCGCGCGTCGAAGTCGACCCGCAGACCTACGAGGTCCGCGCCGACGGCCAGCTGCTCACCTGCGACCCGCTGGCCGAGCTGCCGCTCGCCCAGCGCTACTTCCTGTTCTGAAGCTGCCATGCTGGAGATCACCGAACGCCTGGAGGCGATGCCGGATACCGAGGTTCACACCACCCTCACGCTGCCCTTCGAGGTCCGCCAGAAGAGCCGCTTTCGCGCCGTACTCGACGACGGCCGCGAGGCCGGCGTGATTCTGGAGCGCGGCCGTGTCCTGCGCGGCGGCGACCTGCTGCGCGCCCGCGACGGCACCGTCGTGCGCATCCAGGCCGCTGCCGAGAGTGTTTCGACACTGATCAGCGACAGCCCATTGCAGCTGGCCCGCGCCTGCTACCACCTGGGCAACCGCCATGTGCCGCTGGAGATTACGTCCGGGCGGGTGCGCTACCTGCACGACCACGTGCTGGACGACATGGTGCGCGGCCTGGGCCTCAGGGTGCGCGCCGAGCAGGCACCGTTCGAGCCCGAGCCGGGTGCTTATGACGCTGGTAGCGATCATCACCATGGTCATCACCACCACCGCCATGACTGAAACCACGCTGGCCCCATTGCGGCTCTGGCAACTGATCAGCCCGACGCTGCCGATCGGCGCTTTCGCCTATTCGGCGGGCCTGGAATACGCGGTGGAAGCCGGCTGGGTGCGCGACGAGGCAGGTGCGGGTGAATGGATCTGGGGCCAGCTGGAGGAAACGCTCAGCCAGCTGGAGTTGCCGCTGTTGCAGCGCTTCTATGCCGCCTGGCAGACCGACGATGCAGTCGCCATCGCCGATTGGAGCACGTTTTTGCAGGCCAGCCGGGAAGCGCCGGAACTGCTGGCCGAGGATCGCCAGCTAGGCATGGCGCTGGCGCGGGTGTTGACGAACTTAGGGATCAGCGAGGCGGAAGCGTGGCAGGAGGCGGAGACGGCAAGCTTCGTCAACCTGTTCGCGCTCGCCGGCTCGCGCTGGCAGATCCCGCTGGAGACACTGGCGGCGGGCTTCCTCTGGGCCTGGGCGGAAAATCAGGTGGCGGCGGCGGTCAAACTGGTGCCGCTGGGGCAGAGCGCCGGCCAGCGGCTGCTGTTCGCGGCGGCGCGGCGGATCCCGACGGCGGTGGCGACGGGGCTGGCGCTGGCCGATGAGGAGATCGGCGCCGGCGCCTTCGGCATGGCCCTCGCCAGCGCCCGCCACGAGACCCAGTACAGCCGTTTGTTCCGGAGCTAGATGGCTCTCCATGACCGAGCAGCAGCGCTCCGCCCTTTGGCAAGGATCGCAGTCAAACAACAGACAGAGGTAGCACCATGGCCAAGCCCGCTTTGCGAGTCGGTATCGGCGGCCCGGTCGGCTCCGGCAAGACCGCCCTCACCCTGCAGCTGTGCCGGCAGCTGCGCGAGCGCTATAACATCGCTGTCGTCACCAACGACATCTACACCCGCGAAGACGCCGAATTCCTCACCCGCAACGAAGCGCTGAATCCCGAGCGCATCATCGGCGTCGAGACCGGCGGCTGCCCACACACCGCCATCCGCGAAGACGCCTCCATGAACCTCGCCGCCGT
>DASULL010000133.1:0-4340 GCA_036278215.1 Gammaproteobacteria bacterium
ACCTACTGCCAAGCCAGCTTTGCTGCTGGTCTTGTCGGCGCGAGCGAGATAACTATCGCGCTGTTCGTAGGAACCCTGGTGCTGGGCAGCGATGGCGGCCGCCAGATAGTGGAGCAGCGGCGCTTCGCTACGGTCGACATCTTTCAGCAGCAGCTTTTCTGCCTCGCTGTCACGCCCTTCCGCCAACCGCAGCAGGCCATTAATGAGATGGGTCCGGGCCTTGCGCTCGCGTCGCTGCTGCCGCCAGTAACCTACCCGACCAGGCAGACCGAACAGGCTGCGCAGCGCCGCCAGCAAGGCTTGCAACAGCGCCAAGCCGGCAACCACGACGAGGATGAAGAACAGCACGCTGGTCTGCAGAGTCCAGTCGCCCAGCGTAATGATCACCAGGCCACCAAGCCGATGCAGCGCCAGGGCGGCAGCGACACTCAGCAGGAGGATGAGGAGAGCGGCGATTAGCTTGCGCATAAGATAGCTGCCCTCAATGCCCGAGGACCGGCTCCAGCAGCTGCGCCAGCGGCGGCAGCTCTGGCCGGATGTTGACTGCGCGCAGCGCGGCGATCTCGGCTAGTGCGCTGTCGACGCCGGGCTCGCCGCCGGCGTAGTAACGCTCGATCCACTCGCCGGCACGGTTGAGACTGCGCTGGTAGATCGCGACGTCGCCTTCGAGCAGCGCCAACCGGGCCGACTCCAGTCGCAGCCGCAGATTGTGGTACAGAAAGTAACGCTCCTCAGGCGCGATCAACGGCTCCACCGCCCGACCGCGCTGGACGATCACCAGCTCGCCAAGGGTGTCCTTGAACCGTTGCCAGCCGCGCTCCAACCGTGCTTGCCAGCCAGTGGGTGCCGGCTCCGCCGCCTTGGCCTGCTGCTGCGATAGCGCAACCTCGTCCAGTTGCTGCGCCAGCGGCAGCACGTCAATGCGGGTGATGAGAGCTTCAATCCGCTTGGCGAGCTTGTCGACATCCGGTAGGTCGACTTCCACCAGCCGGTTGATGGCGCGATGAATAGCCTGACGCTCATTGATCGCGCGGCTGTTGAGCTGGGCCAGCAGGTCATCGGCCAGTTTCAGCGCCGCCAGCGCCCCGCCGACGTCGCGCTGCAGGCTGGCCCGGACAACCGCCAGCCGTGCCAGATAAACCGCTTCCGCCCGTATCCACTCGCCCTGCCGCGCCTGGGTTTCCACGTCCAGCTTGGCCAGCCGCTGCTGCACGTTTTCCTGAGCGGCGCTGACGCCTTCCAGGCGCTGTTCCAGCTGTACCAGGGATTCGGTCGTGGCAGCGCTGCTCTGGACGAGACTCTGCATGCTCTGGCGCATTTCCGCGTCGGCCTGTGCCAGCTGCGCAGTCCTCTCCTGCAAAGCGCTGTCAGTTGCCAGCGCCTGTTGCCGGGCTTCGAGTCGCTGCAGGCGTTCCCAGAAATAGTAGCCGCCGCCGACAGCGGCCGCCGTCAGCAACAGCAGCGCCACGATCAGCACCGGCACGGCCGCCGAGCGGCGCGGCGGCCGTGCTGCCACCGGATCGGCGGCAACGGGCGGATGTTCGGCCGAGGGTAAGCCGGGCGGCGGCGCCTTATCCGTTGGTTCGGTCATGAGCGTTCCGTTTCTCGTTTTCGGCCAGCGCGTTCGGGCGTGCTGGACAGGCTAAGGAGATAAGCTCTTGGGCAGCTTTGAGCAAGCCTCACGCCACGTTACGGCCTGCGCCGCAACTGGGCAAGATGGGCCGGCTGGGCGAGATCAGTCGACGCTATTCTTCAGGCCGGCCAGAATCCGGTCGCCGCCGCGGGCCAGCAGTTCGTCGCCCAGCTTGGCGCCGAGCGCTTCCGCCTGAGCCAGATCGCCGCGGATCTCGCCGCGCAGGATCTCTTTCCCATCCGGTGTGCCAACTAGGCCACGCAGATAAAGCTCCCCATCCTCAATCAAAGCATAGGCGCCCAGCGGAACCTGACAGCTGCCCTGCAGCCTGCCGCTCATCGCCCGCTCGGCGCTGACCCGCGTCTGCGACGGCTGGTGGCGCAGCGGCTCGATCAGCCGGTGCACCCGCTCGTCGCCGATCCGGCACTCTATCCCCAGCGCTCCCTGACCGACCGCTGGCAGGCTTTCCTCAGGACTGATGATGCTGCGGATGCGAGCGCTCAGGCCGAGCCGCTTTAATCCGGAAGCCGCCAGGATGATAGCGTCGTATTCGCCGGCATCGAGCTTGGCCAGCCGGGTATTGACGTTGCCCCGCAGCACGCTGATCTTCAGGTCGGGCCGGCGCGCCAGCAGCTGGCACTGCCGCCGCAGGCTGGCGGTGCCTATGTGCGCCCCCGGCGGCAGCTCCTCGATCCGGGTGTACTGGTTGGAGACGAAGGCGTCGCACGGATCCTCACGCTCCATGATGACCGGCACATGCAGCCCCGGCGGTAGCTCCGGCGGCATGTCCTTCATGGAATGCACGGCAATATCGGCGCGCCCGTCCAGCAGGCCCTCTTCCAGCTCCTTGATGAACAGGCCCTTGCCGCCGATCTTCGCCAGCGGGGTGTCGAGGATCCTGTCGCCCTTGGTGCTCATGCCGACGATCTCGACCAGCAGGCCGGGATGGTGGCGCTTGAGTTCGGCGGCGACGTGCTCGGCCTGCCACAGGGCGAGTGGGCTCTTGCGGGTGGCGATGCGGATGATGTTGTCGGACATAAGCTCGGGCCTGCGGAAAAACATTAGCATGACACGCCGGAGCGCGGGGGTCACGGCGTCCAGGGGTGGTCGGGGCGGAAACCATCAGGTAAGCCCGGAGGTCTCAGTGTCTCGACCGAGGCGCAGTCCAGACGCCCATGGTTGGCACCCGGCAGACGGAGCGCCATGTTGCGCTCATAGCAGCGATTCCGCCAGGGCGAGCGCGATCCGGTCAGAGATCCTGCCAGCCCCGCTTTCTATGGATCAAAGGAGGAAGAGTTTTGGCCCTCAAGCTTCATACCATCATCTGCAGCACCCGCCCAGGCCGAGTCGGCTCCGCCGTCGCCCGCTGGTTCAATGACTTCGCAACCAAGCACGGCAAATTCGAGACGGTCCTGGTGGACCTGGCAGACTTCAAGCTGCCGGTCTACGACGAGCCGCACCATCCGGCCACCCAGAAGTATGAGAGGGAACACACCAAGGCCTGGGCGGCAAGCGTCGCCGCCGCGGACGCCTATGCCTTTGTCACGCCGGAATACAATTACGGCCCGCCGCCTTCTTTCGTCAATGCTCTCAACTACGTCTATCGGGAGTGGAACTACAAGCCGTGCGGCTTCGTCAGCTATGGCGGCGTCTCCGGCGGCCTGCGGGCGGTGCAGTTGGAGAAACAGCTGGTGACCACCTTAAAGATGATGCCGATGGTAGAAGGCGTCGCAGCGCCCATGGTCGCGCAGCTGCTCGACGAGCACAGGGCCTTCAAGTCGAACGAGCTGATCGATAAGTCGGCAACCCAGATGCTGGACGAGCTGTTCAAGTGGGCGGAAGCCCTAAAGCCGATGCGGCGCCGGTCCTAACGCCAGCTGCAGCCCGAGGGTTGGGCGGGCAAAACAGGCTCTTAGTCGCCCAGCCGCCGCACCAGCTCTTTGACCGCCGCTACATGCCGACGGCTCACCTCCAGCGGGGTTTCGCAGCCGTGCAGGCGCACCTGATAGCGGCCGTCCCGGCTGCGCTCCAAGCCAATCAAATAGCGGTGGGCCACCAGCGCGTTGCGGTGGATACGGAAGAAGCGGTCGGCGAATTCGTCTTCCAGCTGCCGCAGCGAGTCTTCGATAAGGTCTTCGCCGCCGAGATGATTGACGGTGACGTATTTCTGGTCGGCCTGCAGAAAGCGGACGTCGTCGATAGGGATCAGCTCGAGATCGCCGCGCCGCCGGCAAAGCAGGTGCTGGCGGCGGCCGTCGCTGGCCGTCTGCTGCAGCGCCTTGAGCTGAGCGCGGTTGAGGCGGCGGGCTTTCTGCAGCGCTTCGCTCAGGCGCTCACGCCGCACCGGCTTAAGCAGATAGTCGACCGCTTCGGCATCGAAGGCCGCCAGGGCATGATCGCCGAAGGCGGTAACAAAGATGATGGCCGGCGGTTCGACGATCCGGTTGATGCGGGCCGCTGCTGCCAGGCCATCGCCGCCGGGCATGCGGATATCCAGTAGCACCACGTCCGGCTTGAGGCGTTCGCAGGCGGCGACGGCATCGGCGCCGGTAGCAGCCTCGCCAACCAGCTCGTGCCCGCCCACGACTTGCACCAGTCCCGCCAGCCGCTGGCGGGCGGGCGCTTCGTCATCGACGATGAGTATCTTCATGCTCAGGCGTCCAATACGGCAAAGCGAGATCGACCCGATATTCTTTGTCGTCTAGCG
>DASULL010000134.1:0-10926 GCA_036278215.1 Gammaproteobacteria bacterium
TTCCCGCACGATCCGCTCGACCCGGCGCAGCACCCGCAGCCCGAGCGGCAGCCAGGTGTAGAGGCCGCTGGCAAGGCGCTGGATGAGTCCTGCGCGCAGCATGAGCTGGTGGCTGATGATCTCGGCGTCAGCCGGGGTTTCCTTGCTGGTCGACAGGGGGAAGCGGGAAGCACGCATGTTGCAGTAGGCCTCTAGTCAGAGCTCGATGCTGGTCTGGGCAGAAGGATATACCATGCCCGCTCTTGCCTGTACCGCTCTTACTGGTCGCCGCCCTGCTCGCAGTAGACCTGGATCATTTTTTTGGCTTGGTCGACTTTCGCCTGGCGCTGTTCGTCGGTGTAGTAAACCGTCTCGCCGCTGTCTTCGCTGAAGCGGCGAATCGACGGGTCCTCGAGAACGCTTAGATTTTGCCGGGCGATTTCACAGTTTTGCCGGATAGCGGCCTGGCGAGCGCTATTCTCGCCGGTGGCAGGCTGCTCCGTCGCGTCGGTTGCGGCGGGAGTGGTGGTCGATTCTGCGGCCGGTTTCTCAGCGGCTCTGGCTGACGGCGGTGTTGGCGCAATGCGCACCTCGCTTGCCTGAGCATTCGGTGGCGGCTTGGCGGAGTAGTGCACGCGGCCCTGCGCATCGGTCCACTTATAGACTTTGGCGTGCACGCCGGCGGCGGAAATGAGCAGGAGGACCGCAACGACGATCAAGCGCATGGTGATGATCCCCGATATTCGTTATTGTTGATGCGGCAGATTATGCGTAACCCGGTGGTGGGACAAGGTGAAGCGGATCACGGCTTGGCCGCTTCCCTTGACGAAACCCCGATTCCAAAGTAGCTTGCCTTGCTTTGCAGCACGCCGACAGAGGGTTTTTCCGACGCGGGCTGCGGCTGGTGCTAGGCATGCACCGAGCGGCTCTCGACAACCCTGACAACCTACGTACAAGCATATGCGGCATATCATCTCGATTCTCGTCGAAAACGAGTTCGGCGCGCTTTCCCGCATCGCCGGGCTATTCACCGCGCGCGGCTACAATATCGAGTCGCTTACCGTCGCTGCCACTGATGATCCGACTCTGTCACGCATGACGCTGGTGACCATCGGCAACGAGCGCATCATCGAGCAGATCATCAAACAGCTGAACAAGCTGCTGGACGTGGTCAAGGTGATGGATATCACCGAGGCGGCGCACATCGAGCGCGAGATGATGCTGCTGAAGGTACAGGCAGTCGGTAACGATAACCGCGAAGAAATAAAGCGGTTGACGGACATCTTCCGCGGCAAGATCCTCGATGTGTCGGACAAAATCTTTACCATCGAGATGACCGGCACCAGCGAAAAACTGGACGCCTTCATCGTGGCGCTTGGGCGTGGCGGCATTCTGGAAGTGGCACGTTCAGGCGTTCTCGGCATAGCCCGCGGCGACAAGCAGCTCCGGGTATAGCCCTCCGACACCGGAGGCGGCAGCCGCGGCGCAACCAAACTCCGGATTTACTCAAGCTCGTCATATTGCGAGGAAGCGATGAAAGTTTATTACGACAAAGACGCCGATCTCTCCATCATCCAGGGGATGAAGGTCGCGATCGTCGGCTATGGCTCCCAGGGTCATGCCCACGCCAACAACCTGAAAGATTCCGGCGTACAGGTCGTGGTAGCGCTGCGGCCGGGTTCCGCCTCCGCGCGAAAGGCCGAAGCCGCCGGGCTGGCAGTAGCCGCCATTGAAGACGCGGTCAAACAGGCCGATCTGGTGATGATACTGACCCCGGACGAGCACCAGGCACGAATCTACCGTGAGCAGATCGAGCCCAACCTGAAGCAGGGCGCGGCGCTGGCCTTTGCCCATGGCTTCAACATCCACTACGGCGCCATTGAGCCGCGCGCCGACGTGGACGTGATCATGATCGCCCCGAAGGGCCCAGGCCATCTGGTGCGTTCCACCTACACCCAGGGCGGTGGCGTGCCTACCCTGATCGCTGTGCACCAGAATGCCAGCGGCCGTGCCCGCGACATCGCACTGTCCTATGCGTCCGCCAACGGCGGCGGTCGCGCCGGAGTGATCGAGACGAATTTCCGTGAGGAAACCGAAACAGATTTGTTCGGCGAGCAGGCTGTGCTCTGCGGTGGCGCCGTTGCGCTGGTGCAAGCCGGCTTCGAAACCCTGGTGGAAGCCGGCTACGCGCCGGAAATGGCCTACTTCGAGTGCCTGCACGAGCTGAAGCTGATCGTCGACCTGATGTATGAAGGCGGCATCGCCAACATGCGCTACTCCATTTCCAATACCGCCGAGTACGGGGACTTCACCCGCGGCCCGCGTGTAGTCAACGCCGAAACCAAGGCCGAGATGAAGCGCATTCTGGAGGAAGTGCAGAATGGCCAGTTCGCCCGGGAGTTCATCCTGGAGAACCAGGCCGGCGCGCCGACCCTGAAGGCCATGCGCCGCATTGCCGCCGAGCACCCGATCGAGGAAGTCGGCACCAAGCTGCGCGACATGATGCCCTGGATCAAGGCAAACAAGCTGGTCGACAAGAGCAAGAACTAAGCTGTTGTCTGAACGAAGAGGCCGGGCTATCCCGGCCTTTTTTGATTGCGGCCTGCTGCCCCGGCCTTTGAGTAAAGCGTTCTTAGCAGCCGCGGCTAATCGCGGTAGAGTGTGCTCATGATCCCTCTGTGAGGATGTCCGGACCTGATGGATATGGATGAGATTGAGAACAAGCGGCGGCGCGGTATCTACTTGTTGCCTAACCTGTTTACTACGGCGGCGCTGTTTTTCGGCTTCTACGCTATCGTGTTGGCCAATGGCGACCGGTTCAAGGTAGCCGCGCTATGCGTTTTCGTCGCCATGGTATTCGACAGCCTCGACGGGCGAGTCGCACGGCTGACCAATACGCAGAGCGACTTCGGCGTGCAGTACGACAGCATCTCCGACATGGTGTCGTTCGGCATCGCCCCGGCGCTGGTTATCTATGAGTGGATTTTGCACGGTATGGAGGCCATGGGGCCGACCTGGGGCAAGATCGGCTGGTTGGGCGCGTTTACCTACACGGCCTGTGCTGCGTTGCGATTGGCGCGCTTTAACACCATGGTCGGCACTATCGATAAGAAGTACTTCCAGGGTTTGCCGAGCCCGGCCGCCGCGGCGGTAGTGGTATCGCTGGTGTGGGTTGGCGATGAGCTGAATGCGCGCGGCTGGCCGATGGAGTTCCTGGCTTGGACCCTGACGGTTGTGGCGGCACTGTTGATGGTCAGCAACATGCGCTATTACAGCTTTAAGGAATTCGACTTCCGCTATCGTGTACCCTTTGTCACGATTGTGGTAGTCGTGCTGGCGGTGGCTTTTGCCATGATCAACCCGCCGATGGTGCTGTTCCTGGTCTTCCTTGGTTACCTGGTTTCGGGGCCGGTGCTGACCATCGCCGGACTCCGCGCCCAGCGGCGTGCGCGGGCTGGCGAGGCGGCCGAGTAACAGCGAGCTGGCGGCCTTGCCCGGGCGGCCAGGATCGAACAACGGTGGCAGCGAACTGCGGGTGCGCGGTCGAGGCCTGCGGGAGCCATGAGTATGAGCGATAAAGACAAGCTGATTATTTTCGACACCACCTTGCGCGACGGCGAGCAGAGCCCGGGTGCTTCCATGACCCGCGAGGAGAAGGTCCGCATCGCCAAGGCCTTGGAACGGATGCGGGTCGACGTGATCGAAGCCGGCTTCCCGGCGGCCAGCGGCGGCGACTTCGAGGCAGTGCGCGCGGTTGCGCGGGCGATTACCGAGAGCCGGATCTGCGCCCTGGCCCGTGCTCATGAGCAGGATATCCGCCGTGCCGGCGAGGCCATCGCTGACGCGGCAGCAGGCCGTATCCACACTTTTCTGGCCACCTCGCCGATTCACATGAAGATGAAGCTGCAGATGACGCCGGACCAAGTGCTGGAGCACGCGGTACGCGCCGTCAAGCTGGCGCGTCAGCTGTGCGATGACGTCGAGTTTTCGCCGGAGGATGCCGGCCGCTCCGATCCGGATTTTCTCTGCCGGGTGCTGGAAGCTGTCATCGATGCCGGCGCCACAACGGTGAATATCCCGGATACCGTCGGCTACAACGTGCCGGAGCAGTTCGGCGGGCTGATCCGTACGCTGCGCGAGCGCATCCCCAATTCCGACAAGGCCATTTTCTCGGTGCATTGCCATAACGACCTGGGTCTGGCGGTCGCTAATTCGCTGGCGGCAGTGCTGGCTGGCGCGCGGCAGGTGGAATGTACGATCAACGGCCTGGGCGAGCGCGCCGGCAACGCTTCATTGGAGGAAATCGTTATGGCGGTGCGTACCCGCCAGGACGTATTTCCGTGCGACACTGGCATCAATACCCGCGAGATCGTGCCCACTTCGCGGCTGGTATCGAACATCACTGGCTTTGCCGTGCAACCGAACAAGGCCATCGTCGGTGCTAATGCCTTTGCCCATGAGTCCGGCATCCATCAGGACGGTGTGCTCAAGCACCGGGAAACCTACGAGATCATGCGGGCGGAAGACGTGGGCTGGCAGACCAACCGGATGGTGCTGGGCAAGCATTCTGGCCGTGCCGCGTTCCGCAGCCGGCTGCAGGAGCTGGGCATCACCTTCGAGTCGGAGGAGCAGCTGAACGAGGCGTTTGTCCGCTTCAAAGATCTGGCCGACAAGAAGCACGATATCTTCGATGAAGATTTGCAGGCATTAGTGACCGAGACCACGCTGGCTCTGGAAAACGAGCGCGTGCGGCTGGTGTTCCTCAGCGTCTGCTCGCAGACCGGCGAAACGCCGCGCGCCCGACTGACGCTGGCGGTCGACGGCAGCGAGAAGCACGCCGAGGCCGAAGGCAGCGGCCCGGTAGATGCGGCCTTCAAGGCTATCGAGCAGATCGTCGCTTCCGACAGTCAGCTGGTGCTCTATTCCGTCAACAGCATTACTACCGGCACCGACGCGCAAGGTGAAGTGACGGTACGGCTCGACCGCGGTGGGCGCATCGTCAACGGCCAGGGTGCCGATACCGATATCGTGATCGCTTCGGCCAGAGCGTATGTCAATGCCGTCAACAAGCTGTGGCAAGGCGTCGATCGCACCCATCCCCAGGCTGCGGATATCTAAAGGATATCCGCTCCGCCGAGAGAGCAGCCTCCACGGACTGTTGGCCGCATGCGCGGGCTGATGTTTATCTATGAGCCACCCCAGAGCTGATCGCCGCCTGCATTACCTCCAGCGCATGGGAATCGACGCTTGGCAGATGCGCAAGCCGTCGGTCCCGGCCATACCTGTGCCGGCTGCCGCCGATCCGGTAGCGGTGGAGCAGCCGAGTGCGGCCGCGGTCGTCGCGCCGGCAATCGATGCGGCGGCGCAGTGGGAGGCGCTGGCTGCCGAAGTAGCCGGATGTCACCGCTGTACGCTCTGTGAAACCCGCACGCAGACGGTCTTTGGCGTTGGCGATCGCTCGAGTCGCCTGCTGGTGGTCGGTGAAGCGCCTGGCGCCGATGAGGATCGCCAGGGCAAACCGTTCGTCGGCCGGGCCGGCCAATTGCTGGACCAGATGCTGCAAGCAATGGGCTGGCCGCGGGAGCGGGTTTACATCGCTAACCTGCTGAAGTGCCGCCCCCCGGGCAACCGGGATCCACAGCCAGATGAGGTTGCGGCCTGTGAGCCGTATCTGCAGCGGCAGCTGGAGCTGGTGCAGCCTGCTCTGGTGCTGGCGGTGGGGCGGATTGCCGCCCAGCAGCTATTGAAGACCAACGCGCCGATCGCCAATCTGCGTGGCAAAGTGCAGCGCTATGGTCCAGCGGCGACGCCGCTGGTGGTGACCTACCATCCGGCTTATCTATTGCGGTCGCCGAAAGAGAAAGCCAGAGCGTGGCAGGATCTCAAATTAGCGCGGGCCGTGCTCGCCGGAGGCTAGTTGGATGAGCGCCGCAATCTTGGACGCCGCGCCGCGCATCCGCCGCATGGTGGAGGAGGATGTCGACGCGGTGATGGAGATCGAGCGCCGCGCTTATCCTTTCCCCTGGACTCCCGGCATCTTCCGCGATTGTCTGCGAGTCGGTTACAACGCCTGGGTCTATGTGCAGAAGGAACAGATCCTCGGCTATGCCTTGATGTCGTGCGGTGGCGGCGAGGCTCACCTGCTCAACATTTGCGTTGACCCGGAGTATCAGGGAGCGGGCCTCGGCAGGACGCTGTTGCAACACGTGCTGCGTCATGCCGGGCGGCTTGGTGCCGACCAGCTGTTCCTGGAGGTGAGGCCATCGAATACTCGCGCACTTGCCCTCTACGAAGACATGGGATTCATTGAAGTCGGTCGCCGCAAGGGGTACTACCCAGCAGAGCGCGGCCGTGAGGACGCGCTCGTGCTGGCTCGCTACATTCCGCACGACGACTGAGCGGTCGGCTTACGGAACCCGCCAAGTCACCTTTTCAATTTTCCAGACGCCATTTTCCAACCGCAGAACCGCTTCCCCTCGATCCGCCTGGCTTGGACTGGTCGGGATCAGGACCAGAGTTGCGGTGGCGCCCTGCACGGTTTCCTGCTCGACTTTGACCGTCGCAGGCGCGGACGACTTCATGATGTAGAAGGCCCGGCCCCGCATTGCCGGCGGGAACTGCTGCTCGAAGTCGGCACGCGCGGACTCGACGTAATAGGGCCAGATGGATTGCTCATTGAAGCTTTGTTTGAGAACCGAGTGGTACTCCAGGTAGGCTTCACTTGGCGTCTTGTTGGCGCTGGTGACAGCTCCAGATACCAGAAATAGCGCAGCGAATAATATTCTAATTGTAACTTTCGACACGGTTTCTCCCCGGCAAACGCCAGCTCCGTGAGTCTGGCGCCGCATTGTTCTCCCACTTCCTATCAATGGCGCTTCAAGAAGGTGCTGCTTTGTTCTCCACGCGGGGCGATGGTCTTAAGGCCATCTGCATCGTATTCCGGCCGCTGCCGGAACCCCCCTGGTGGGCGGTCATCCTCTGACAAGCCTGAATGCTTCTGTTCCCTAGCCCTGCAGCATAATAGAGCAGGTAGAGTCAGTTGCCTGCGCTAACATTCGTCAGGTCAGGAAAACAGCGCGCATTAGAAACAAATCAGAACCCCCTCAAACGGTAATCTATACGCTGCTTGGGCCGCCAGAGCAACGTCTTAGAACCTCCATGAGAGTTTGTCGGTCAAAGCGACTGCATTGAGCGGTTATCCGGCTACGGTTCAGCGATTGCAGCTTCGCCCCAGTCGACCGGATTACACTAGCGGAGAGTAAGTGATAGTGAGCGACCAGCAACACGAACAGCGCCAACGGCCTACCATTTGGCAGGTAATCATGAGCATTCTGGCGGCCGCTTTCGGCGTCCAGACCCAGCGGGCGAGGGTGCGGGATTTTACCCATGGCAATCCCGCCGCTTACATCATCGGCGGGATCGTGTTTACGGTGACGTTCGTGCTGGCGCTGATGCTGATCGTCAGGTTCGCGCTGCGTGCGGCCGGCGGTTGACGCCGGCCGGGTTATCGGACGGTTACAGCGCCTGGATCCGACGGCGCTGATCTTCCAGCGTCTGCAGAGCGGCCTGGAGCTCCTGCTGCCGCTCGCGTTCCTTATCGACCACAGCCGCCGGCGCCTTGTCGGCAAAACTCGGGTTGGCGAGCTTGGCAGTAACCCGCTCGAGGTCCTGACGCTTGCGGCCGATTTCCTTATCCAGGCGGGCCAGCTCCGCCGCCTTGTCGATCAGACCCGCCATGGGCACTAGCAGCTTCATATCGCCGACCAAGGCGATGGCCGCCTCCGGTGGGGTTTCGTCGGCGGCCAGCCAGCGAACGGATTCCGGTCGGCCGAGGAAGTCGATGAAGGGACGCATCGATTCAAGGCGGGCGCGGTCTTCAGCGGAGCCATTCTGCAGCAGGACGGGCAGCGGCTTGCCGGGGGAGATGTTCATCTCGCCGCGAATGCGGCGGATGCCGAGCAGGACATCCTGCAGCCAGTGGATCTGGGTTTCGGCGCCGGCATCGATCTTGCTTTCATCCTTCTGCGGATAGGATTGGAGCATGATGGTCTTGCCCGCCACGCCGGCCAGTGGAGCAACCCGCTGCCAGATCTCTTCGGTGATGAACGGCATGAGCGGGTGGGCCAGCCGCAGGATTGCCTCCAGCACGCCGACCAGAGTCCGGCGGGTGCCGCGCAGGGCGGCCGCGTCCTGCGATTGGGTCAGGATCGGCTTGGAGAGCTCGAGATACCAGTCGCAGTATTCGTTCCAGACGAACTCGTAGATCGCATGGGCAGCCTGATCGAGACGATAGCTGTCGATCGCTTCGGCTACGGCGGCCTCGGTGCGCTGGAGCTGGGAGATGATCCAGCGGTCGGCGACCGAGAGGCTGATCTCGCCGCCCTGCACACCGGTGTCGTGGCCCTCGACGTTCATCAGCACATAGCGCGCTGCGTTCCAGAGCTTGTTGCAGAAGTTACGGTAGCCCGCCACCCGGCCCATGTCGAAGATGATGTCGCGGCCGGTGGTGGCGAGTGAGGCGAAGGTGTAGCGCAGCGCGTCCGTGCCGTAGCTGTTGATGCCTTCCGGAAACTCCTTGCGGGTTGCCCGTTCGATCTTGGGTGCGTCCTGCGGCCGCATCAGTCCGGTAGTGCGCTTCTGCACCAGCTGATCCAGTTCGATGCCGTCGATGATATCGAGCGGGTCCAGCACGTTACCGCGGGACTTCGACATCTTCTGGCCTTCGTGATCGCGCACCAGGCCGTGTACGTAGACTTCGCGGAAGGGCACGTCGTCCATGCAGTAGAGGCCCATCATCACCATGCGGGCGACCCAGAAGAAGATGATGTCGAAGCCGGTTACCAGCACGCTGGTCGGGTAGAAGGTCTTGAGGGCTTCGGTCTGGTGCGGCCAGCCCAGCGTGGAGAAGGGCCACAGCGCCGAGGAGAACCAGGTGTCGAGGACATCCTCGTCCTGGGTCAGGGGAATATCGCCCAACTGATACTTGCTGCGCACCTCGTCTTCCGAGCGGCCGACGTAGACGCGGCCCTGGTCGTCGTACCAAGCCGGAATGCGATGCCCCCACCAGATCTGCCGCGAGATGCACCAGTCCTGGATGTCGTTGAGCCAGTTGTAGTAGGTCTTGTCCCAGTTTTCCGGGATGAACTTGATGCGGCCATCGCGCACGCACTGGATCGACGGCTCGGTGATGCGTTTGCGGCCGCCGGGACGGCCGTCCGGCTGCACGTCGCGGGTCAGGTCGACGAACCACTGGTCAGTCAGGTACGGCTCGATGACGGCGTTGGTGCGATCGCCACGCGGCACCATCAGGGTGTGATCCTTCACCGACTCGAGCAGACCCTGCGCCTCCAGGTCGGCCAGGACGCGCTTGCGCGCCTCGAAGCGGTCCAGGCCGCGATAGGCCGCTGGGGCCTCGTCGTTGATCCGGGCGTCGATGGTGAAGATGTTGATCTGCGGCAGGTTATGCCGCTGGCCGACGGCGTAGTCGTTGAAGTCGTGGGCTGGGGTGATCTTGACGCAGCCGGTGCCGAACGCCGGGTCGACGTAATCGTCGCCGATGATCGGAATCTCGCGCTCGGTCAGCGGCAGCTTGACGGTTTTGCCGATCAGGTGGCGATAGCGCTCGTCCTCCGGATGCACTGCCACCGCCGTGTCGCCCAACATGGTTTCCGGCCGCGTCGTGGCGACCACCAAGGCGCCGCTGCCGTCGGCCAGCGGATAGCGCAGCTGCCAGAGGTGGCCCTTTTCCTCGGTGCTGACCACTTCCAGGTCGGACACCGCCGTGTGCAGTACCGGATCCCAGTTGACCAGCCGCTTGCCGCGGTAGATCAGGCCGTCGTCGTAGAGGCGGACGAAGACTTCCTTGACCGCCTCGGACAATTCCGGGTCCATAGTGAAGCGCTCGCGCGCCCAGTCGACTGAGGCGCCCATGCGGCGCAGCTGGCGCTGGATGGTGCCGCCGGATTCGGCCCGCCATTCCCAGACCTTGTCGATAAAGGCATCGCGGCCGAAATCGTGCCGCGTCTTGCCCTGCTGGTTGAGCTGGCGCTCCACTACCATCTGCGTAGCGATGCCGGCGTGGTCGGTGCCGGGCTGCCATAGAGTGTCGTTACCACGCATGCGGTGGTAACGGATCAGGGCGTCCATCACCGTTACCTGGAAGGCGTGGCCCATGTGCAGAGTGCCGGTGACGTTGGGCGGCGGAATCATGATGCAGTAGGGGGCACCCTGGCCGGCCGGGGCGAAGTGGCCATTGGCTTCCCAGTCTTGGTAGATGCGCTGCTCAATCGCGTGGGGGTCGTAAGTCTTTTCCATCGATACCGTCGATAAAGGTTGGAGGACTGCTGTCAGTCGGCTG
Organism: Gammaproteobacteria bacterium; assembly: GCA_036278215.1. Lineage (GTDB taxonomy): Bacteria > Pseudomonadota > Gammaproteobacteria > Nitrococcales > AK92 > JAAYIK01. Next base: position 10,337 of record DASULL010000134.1, read on the forward strand.
CTGGTGCCGCGATGTCTGCTTTATGAGGCAACGCCGCGACTTAGGGCACGGTGCGTGGCGCGACTACGGGTCGGTTGCTCGCAAGGTGTCCTGAACTTCTTTCAGTAACGCCTCCCGCATGGCAGCGGCAGTGCGCTCGGTGACTTTCGGGAGCGCCGCATCGATAGCGGCGCGAATTCGCTGGTCCACGTCCAGAGCCAACCGGCTGGCGCGGATGTCGGCAAACGCAGCCGGGGAATCGGTGGAGAGCGAGACCCCGGCTTCTCTCATCTGATCGCCGGTCAGGACCACGTCGAACAGGGTCGGTATGCCTTGTTCATCCGTGTACAAAGACTCCTCGGCAGCGCTGATCGCCGCAGGGCTGCGCTTTGCAGTCATGGTTCGACCCCCAGATTATGCGATTCCGGGCGGTAGCCGCGTTCGCGGTAGCTGCGAAAGCGCGCCCTTGCCTGCGCCAGCAGTTCGGGCTGTGACTCTACCACCTCGGCCAGACGCTGGAACTGCTCCCACTGCGGCGGCAGGTCGCCGCCGAGGTTGATCAGCAGATCGTGGCGTACTTCGGCCGGCAGGGCATCTCCCAGCAGGATCGG
>DASULL010000135.1:0-4379 GCA_036278215.1 Gammaproteobacteria bacterium
CTGCGGGAATCCTGGCTGTTTCTATTGCAGAAAGCCGCCAACAACCCGGAGTGGCGACAAATCCTCGACATCATCTTTCATCGCTGTGAGCTGGTTGCGGAAAGCGGCCAGATCCAGCAGCGGCTGCATCAGGGCCAACAAGAGGCAACGCAGCGCATGATCGAGCTGTTGCGGCGTGCGGTTGCCCTCGGCCAGCTACCGGCGGATTTGAACATCGACGCCGCCGTGCCGCTGCTCCACGCTACCTTGATCGGCGTGCTCAGCAGCTGGCTGTTCCAACCGGAAGCCTATGACTTGGCGGCCCAGGCCGAATGCTACGTGGATGCGCTGCTGCATATGGTCCGCACCGCTCCGGGACTGCGGCTGGCGGCTGGCGATTCTGGTGCAATGCCCGACTAGCGCCGCATCCGCAGGATGCCGACTATCCCAGTCAGCAGCACCCCCAGAGTCGGCAGCAGCGCGCTCAGCGAGGGAGGCAAGCCGTAGACGATGCCGGCTCGGGTAAGCAAGCGATTCAGCAGGACGAAGCCAAGACCGATCAACACACCGAGGAAAATCCGCTGACCGGCACCGGCAGAGCGCACCCCACCGAACACCAGCGGCACAGTCAGCAACAGCATGGCAACCGTCGCCAGCGGCGCAGCGATCTTGGTCCAGAGCGCCAGGCGGTACTGATCGGTTTCCAGGCCGTTACGCTGCAGATAGCCGATGTAACTTAGCAGGTCGCTGATCGGCAGCGTCTCCGGGTCCACCACCACCACGTCCAGCAGCTTCGGCTGCAGGTCGCTCTGCCATGCCCAGCTTGCCGGTGTCTCGACACGGATCCCGCTGTCAGTAAACACCGTGATGACTGGCTGCGCCAGAACCCACTGGTCGTCGACATAGCGGGCACTGGGCGCAGTCAGAACACGCATAGGCCGGCCATTATTGTCCAGCTCGAAGATACGCAATCCCGCCAGCTGCTGTTGGGTGACGGCCCGCTGCACTTCGACGAACAGATTGCCGTCGCGCGCCCAGAAGCCCCGATCGCTGGCGGTGACACGCTCATGGATAGCTATGGAACGCAGCTCCTGCGCCCAGCGCTCAGCCGGCGGCGCCAGCCACTCACCGATAGCAAGCGCACAAGCACCAAGCAGCACGCCGGCCACCGTCACCGCTCGCGCCACGCGCCCTACCGACACGCCTGCGGCCCGCATCGCGGTCAGCTCGCTGTTTGCTGCCAGCGCTCCCAGCCCCATCAGGCTGCCGATCAGGGTTGCCATGGAGAACCCCTGATAAATGCGGTACGGCAGCCTCAACAGAACGAAGACGAGCGCGGTCAGTGCGGTGTAATCGCCACGACCGATATCCTCGATTTCATCCATGTACTCAAATACGAGCAGCAGCGCGAGAATGACGGCCAGCGCCAACAGCGCCCCGCCGACTACAGTTACGATCAGGTAGCGGTCGAGACGCCTCATGCCTGCCTCCTGCGCTCGAACCGTAGCACACCGAAGCTGTGGCGCAGCCAAGCGAGGCTGAGCGCCGCCATCGCCACATGCACCCACCAGACCCCTATCCACGGCGACAGACGGCCGGTCTTGACTCCATCCACCGAGATATTGAGCAGGCTGAAATAGACGACGAACAACAACACCGCCGTCAGCAGTCGGCCGTAACGCCCTTCCCGCGGCGCCGTCTTGCTTAGCGGGACGGTGAGCAGAGTCAGCACCAGCACCATCAGCGGCGCCGACAGCCGCCGCTGCAGTTCGGCGATATCCGCCGGCCGGCCACGTTGCAGCAGCTCCTGGGTGGGCACGGCGCTCTGCTTGATCCGCACATCCGGCAGCGGTCCTTTGCTGAGCCGCACGCCATGCTCCTCAAACTGGAGAATCCGCCAGCGCTGCTCGCCCGGTACTCCCTCGACACGGTAGCCGTCCCGCAGCACCAAAAAGCTGGCGCCAGTAGCTGGGTCCGTCTCCCGCCGAGCGGTGCTCGCACTGACCAGTATGGTTTCACCGTTGCGCTGCGTTTCGAGGAAAACATCCTGCATCTCACCGTCGGCGGTCATGTTTTCCACGTACAGCATGCCCTGCGCCCGCTTCGAGGTAAGAAAACGGCCAGCCCGGATACTCTCGACTTCGAGAGACTGCTGCAGCACCGCCTGCACATTGGCGGCCTTATGCAAGGCCCAGGGAGCTACCGTCAGCGCCAGCCAGGTCACCAACAGCACGGCTGGCAGGGCAAGCCAGAGCAACTCGCGCAGCAGGCGCCATGGACCGATCCCACAGGCCGCCAGCACAGGCATTTCATTGTCGCGGTACATGCGACCGAAGGTCAGGACCATGCCGAGCAGCAGACCGGCCGGCAGCAGATAACTGAAGTATCCCAGCGTAGCCAATCCGAGCAGGCTGAGAATGCCGCTGGACGGCAGGTTATTCTGCGCTGCCTGGCCAAGCAGGCGGATCAACGAGTTAGTGAATAGCACACCAGTCAGCACTGCCGAAACGGCTAGACTGGTCAATCCCGCCTCCTTGAGCAGGTAGCGGCTGAGAATCGAAGATTTTATGAAGGACATGATTCAGCCAGGCGGCGGGCTAAGCGTTCTAATTTATGCATCGAATGCCTACTTCAGTACATTATCCATGCCTTGACGGCACGATACCCGACAGTCGCGCTGGAAGGGCGATACAGACATTCCACCAGGATAGGCTCTAAACTAGTCCGATTACTGGATCCGCCGGTATGTCGGCAGCAGCGAAGGAGTATTCAATGGAGTTCACGGTCAAAAGCGGTAGCCCGGATAAACAGCGTTCTGCCTGCATCGTCGTAGGAGTGTTCGAATCACGCCGTCTCTCCACTGCCGCCGAACAGCTCGACCAGGCCGGCGGCGGATTTCTGTCCAAGCTCATCCGCAGCGGCGACATGGACGGTCGCGCCGGCCAGACTCTGCTGCTGACCCACCTTCCCGCCGATCTGCCGTGCGAGCGCATCCTCCTGGTCGGCTGCGGTCGCGAGCGTGACTTCAACGACACCGCTTACCGCAAAGCCGTCACGTCTATGGCCAAGACCCTGAGCGAGAGCGGCGCGACCGACGCAGTCTCTTATCTCTCCGACCTGAACGTCAAGGGACGCGATGCCGCTTGGCGCGTTCGCGAAGGCTTGCTGGCCGCCAGCGACACGCTGTACCGCTTCGATCAGCTGAAGAGTAAGAAAGACGAGCGGCGCCGGCCACTCAAGCGCGTCACCTTCGCCCTCAGCAACCCGAGCGAGCTGGCTGCCGCCAAGGAAGCCGTCCGCACCGGCCAGGCGATCGCCAACGGCGTTGCTTTGGCGCGTGATCTGGGCAATCTGCCGCCGAACATCTGCACGCCGAGCTATCTGGCTGACCAGGCCGTCAACCTGGCCAACAGCTACGAGCGGATCACCACCGAAGTGCTGTCGCGGCCGGAGATGGAGCAACTCGGCATGGGTGCGCTGCTGGCGGTCGCCCGCGGCAGCCGGCAGGAACCAAAGCTGATCGTGGCTCGCTACCAAGGCGGCGGCGAACGCAAGCCCGTCGTCCTGGTCGGCAAGGGCATTACCTTCGACACCGGCGGCATTTCGATCAAGCCGGCCCAGGGCATGGACGAGATGAAGTTCGACATGTGCGGCGCCGCCTCCGTGCTCGGCACGCTGCGTGCCGTTGCCGAACTGGGTCTGCCCCTGAATGTGATCGGCGTCATCCCGAGCACCGAGAACATGCCGGGCGGTGCCGCCACCAAGCCGGGCGACATCGTTACCAGCATGTCCGGCCAAACCATCGAGATTCTCAACACCGACGCCGAAGGCCGGCTGATCCTGTGCGACGCGCTCACCTACAGCGAGCGCTTCGAACCGGAAGCGGTAGTCGACATCGCCACCCTGACCGGTGCCTGCGTGATCGCGCTGGGCAACCTGGTCCACGGCCTGATGGGCAACAGCGCCCCGCTGGTGAACGAACTGCTGGCGGCCGGCAAGGCCACCGGCGACCGCGCCTGGGAGCTGCCACTGTATGAAGAGTACAAGGAGGCGCTGAGCAGCAACTTCGCCGACGTCGCCAACGTTGGCGACCGCGCCGCCGGCACCATCACCGCCGCCTGCTTCCTTGGCCGCTTCACCGAAAAGATGCGCTGGGCGCACCTGGACATCGCCGGCACCGCCTGGAAGTCGGGCAAAGAGAAAGGCGCGACCGGCCGACCGGTCCCGCTGCTCACCCAGTTCCTGCTAGAACGCGCAGCGAAAGGCTGATTCCAGGCAATGGAGCGGATCGATTTCTATATTCTGGCAGCGGCAGAACCGCGGGCGGCAGAGCTTTTCACCTGCCGCCTCGCGGAGAAGGCGTTCGCCCAGGATCACCGGATCTTTATCCGCACCCGCAA
>DASULL010000136.1:0-3437 GCA_036278215.1 Gammaproteobacteria bacterium
GCGCCGGCAGGCGAGCAGGATGTCGGGGTAGTAACCGGTCGACTGCGCCTTCTGGATCAGGTAGTAGGGATCGACGCCGATGCAATGCCCGCCGACCAAGCCGGGGCGGAAATCAAGGAAATTCCACTTGGTGCCGGCTGCCTGCAGCACTTCGTCGGTCGGAATACCCATGCGGTTGAACAGCAGCGCTAACTCGTTCACCAGGGCAATGTTGACATCGCGCTGGGTATTTTCGATGACCTTGGCCGCTTCCGCCACCCGGATACTGGAAGCTTTATGGGTGCCGGCCTCGATGATGCGGCTGTAGAGGGCGTCGACGAAATCGGCCGCCTCGGGCGTAGAACCGGATGTCACCTTAACGATGTTGGTAAGGCGATGTTCCTTGTCTCCCGGGTTGATGCGCTCCGGGCTGTAGCCGACAAAGAACTCCTTGTTGAGGCTGAGGCCAGATACCCGCTCCAGGATGGGGGCGCAGACCTCCTCCGTCGCTCCCGGATAAACGGTCGACTCGTAGATCACGACATCGTTGGGCTTGAGCGCAAGACCGACGGTTTCGCTAGCCCTCTCCAGCGGCCTGAGGTCCGGTCGCTTGGCGGCATCGATGGGAGTTGGAACGGTAACGAGAAAGACGTTGCAGTCGCGCAGGGCTTCGGCTTCCGAGGTATAGCTCAACAGGCTTGCCTGCAACAGATCGTCCGGCTCTACCTCCAGCGTACTGTCGCGGCCGGCCCGCAATTCGGCGATGCGGTCGGGCTTGATATCGAAACCGATGGTTGGAAATTTCTTCCCGAACTCAACCGCCAGCGGCAATCCGACATAGCCAAGCCCGATAACCGCGATCCGCGCACTGTCGACCTCGAACATGAGCGAGCAACCTCCATGTTATTGCTTCTTCGCCCCCTTCCTGGGAGCAGCCGCTACGTGCGCTGGTCAAGCCGCACGTTCTCGCTACCTTGCGGCAGACGCCGCAGAAACCAAAGTACAGTTCTCCTAACTTTTCGGAGGGAAGCACGCTGGCGCTGCTTCCTCATCCATTCAACCGACCGATTTTGAAACGCTTCCCTTAGAACGGGATGTCGTCGTCGAAATCGTCCATTGCCTGCGGCGGCCGGGACGGCTCGTAGTCGTCTTGGACCTGCTGCTGATTCGACTGCCCACGCGCCGGCGCACTGCCGCCGCCACGGCTATCGAGCATCTGCATCTCGCTGGCGACGATTTCCGTAGTATAGCGGTCCTGCCCGTCCTTGCCCTGCCACTTGCGGGTACGCAGGCTGCCCTCGACGTAGATCTTCGAGCCCTTGCGCAGATACTCACCGGCGATTTCCGCCAGCCGGTTGAAGAACACGACGTTGTGCCACTCGGTGCGTTCCTGCTGCTCGCCGGACTGCCGATCCTTCCAGGATTCGCTGGTGGCCAGTGTCACGTTCGCCACAGCACCGCCCGACGGCATATAGCGAACCTCCGGATCCTTGCCGAGGTTGCCGATCAAAATGACCTTGTTCACGCCCCTTGCCATGGTTCGCCTCCTTGATGATGTCTTTATGCGACGCTCAGTTATGCCGCGCTCGGCGCCACTCTAGCGAGTCCAGGCAGGAAAAACCACAAAGGTTACAGCCCATCAATATGGGCAGCCTGCTGATGATCCGCAAGTAGCTCGAGGCGATTCCCCGCCGCGGTTAATAGCATGGCACCTGCCATGAAACCGTGCCGGCGCAACAGCCGCTGCCGGCACGATCCGCTGTCAACGCAGGCTGATGAAGCCCATGTTCTCCAGCTTCAGAATTACCCGCTGGGCCGCCTCGTCCACGCTGCAGTCGGTGGTATCGATGCGCAGCTCGGGGGTTTCCGGCTCCTCATACGGATCGTCGATGCCGGTGAAGTTCTTGATCAGCCCCTGCCGAGCCTTGGCATACAGCCCCTTGCGATCGCGCCGCTCGCACTCCTCCAGCGGCGTCGCCACGTGGACCTCGATGAAACCACCGCCCACCTCCTCGATCATCTCGCGGACCTTGCGGCGGGTTTCACTGTAGGGCGCAATCGGGCAGCAAATGGCGACGCCGCCGTTCTTGGTGATTTCGCTGGCGACGTAACCAATACGCAGGATATTCAGATCCCGGTGCTCCTTGGAGAAGCCCAGCTCGGACGATAGGTTCTTGCGCACGAGGTCGCCATCGAGCACGGTCACCTGACGGCCGCCAATCTCCATCAGCTTGATCATCAGCGCGTTGGCGATGGTCGATTTGCCCGAGCCCGACAGGCCGGTGAAGAACACGGTAAAGCCCTGCTTGTTGCGCGGCGGGAAAGTCTTGCGTAGTTCCTCTACCACCTCACGGTAGCCGAACCACTCGGGGATATCGGCACCCTCGCGCATCCGGCGGCGGAACTCGGTGCCGGAGATGTTCAGCACCTGATCGCCCTCCTCCACCTCGCTTTCGGGCAGGTAGGTGTCCTTGTTGGCGACGTACACCATCATTTCGAAAGGCACCACTTCGATACCGATTTCGTCCTTGTACTGCTCGACCAGGTGCTGGGCATCGTACGGGCCGTAGAAGTCGACACCCTGGCTGTTCTTGCCAGGACCGGCGTGATCACGGCCGATGATGAAATGCGTGCAGCCGTGGTTCTTGCGGATAATGGCGTGCCAGACGGCTTCACGGGGGCCGCCCATACGCATGGCCAGCGGCAGCAAACTGAGGGTGGTGGTCTGGTCTGGGTATTTCTGCAGCACATGCTCGTAGCAGCGCACCCGCGAATAATGATCGACGTCACCCGGCTTGGTCATGCCAACCACCGGCTGGACCAGCAAGTTCGCCTCTGCCTGACGGGCTGCACGGAAGGTAAGTTCGACATGCGCGCGATGCATGGGGTTGCGGGTCTGGAAGGCGACCACGCGGCGCCAGCCGAGTTTCCGGAACCGGGCGCGCATCTCGGCCGGGGTTTCCCGCAGGTGCTTGAAGTCGTAATGGGTCGGCGGAGTTACGCCATACACCCTGCCGCCTAGATAAACCGGATGGGCAGTGTTGTGCAGGTAGTCTACCGCCGGATGGGCCAGATCGTCGGCACCGAATACCTTTTCCGCCTCACGCTGCTTGTCGGGGGTCCAGATATCGGCGATATCCATCACAGCGATAAGCACGCCCTCCGGATCACGCAGCGCGATCCGACTGTCGGCTACGATGCTGTCGGCGAAAGCCTGGCTGACGTCCAGGGTAATCGGCATCGGCCAGAGCGTACCATCGGCAAGGCGCATCTCCTCGACCACACGATCGTAATCGGCCCGCCCCAGGAAACCCTCTAATGGAGAAAAGCCGCCGTTCAGGATCAGCTCGAGATCGCACAGCTGCCGCTGGGTCAGGTCCCAGGACGGATATTCCGCTGCCTTGCGTTTTTCCTCGCGCGCTTCCTGCTCCGACAGATACAGCTGTTTCAGCTCGCCG
>DASULL010000137.1:0-3336 GCA_036278215.1 Gammaproteobacteria bacterium
GAGACAAATTCGCCTTCATCGGAAAATCGGTGCTGGGCAGGTTGAGAGTGTGCTTGTAGTCTGTCACGTTGCTGTACCGTCCTTATGCCCCGCCTGGAAATCCACTACGACCGGGCTGAAAAATATGCGCGGGCCGCCGCCGCGTCCTGATCCATCTGCACTCGCAGAGCATCCAGTGAATCGAACCGTTCCTCGCCGCGCAGCCGCTGCAGGAACTCGACTTCCAACTGCCGGCCATAAAGGTCGCCGCTGTAATCGAACAAGTGCACCTCGAGCAGCGTCCGGGTACCGTTCACTGTCGGCCGGGTGCCCAAACTCGCCACCCCGGGCCGGGACTGACCGACCCCATCCAAGCGGACGCCGATCACGAAAATACCGTCCAGAGGCGGCGGGGGCCGATGAAAGGCGATATTGGCGGTGGGATAGCCCAGCTTACGCCCAAGCGCCTGACCGCGCACTACCCGGCCACAGATACTGTAGCGGCGGCCCAGCAGCTGCGCCGCCAACGCCAGGTCGCCCTCAGCCAGCGCCTGCCGCACCCGCGTGCTGCTGACCCGCTGCCCTCCTTCCAGAACTGTCGGCATGCGCGCTACGGTAAACCCATGACGGGCTCCGGCCGCTTGCAGCATCGCGTAGTCGCCGCAGCGCGCATGGCCGAAGCGAAAATCGTCGCCGACCATCAGGAAGCGGACACCAAGACGGTCAACTAGCAACTCATCCACAAAGACTTCCGCCGGCATCTGCGCCAGCTTGTGGCCGAACTGCAGGCACAGCACCTGCTCAACGCCCGCCTCGGCCAAGGCCTGCAGCTTGCTGCGCAGCTCGGTCAGGCGCGGCGGCGCCGCCTCCGGCCGGAAGTACTCTAACGGCTGCGGCTCGAAAATGATCACCGTCGACGGCAGCCCGTCGCGCTGCGCTTCTTGCTGCAGCCTGGCCAACACCGCCCGATGGCCGCGATGGACGCCGTCGAAGTTGCCGATGGTCGCCACGCAGCCATGATGATGAGCGCGCAAATTGTGCCAGCCGCGGATCAGTTCCATCAGCGAAGTGCCCGAAAACGATCGATTATAAAGCAGTTGCTGAGGATTTCATGAGGCCTGCGGTTCACGCAGCCCCCGCCAGCGCAGTCCAAGCAGCGTCAGCGTGCCAAAATAGACCACTACCGCCACCGCGATGGTAACGAACAGCGTCGCCAACCGTAGCCAGAACGCCCCTTCCAGCCACAACTCCACTCGCGTCGCCGGCCAATACAGGGTCAGCGCCATCAACAGAGTCGCCAGTCCAACCTGCCGGCCAAGCCGGCTCCAGCCCTCTCCCGGCCGATAAACACCCAGCCGCCGCAGCCCACCCAGCAACATCAGGCCGTTGGCCCAGGCGGCAATGGCAGTCACCAGGGCAATCGCCGCATGCCCGACACCGGTATGCCGCAACGCCAGCACCACGATCACGCTTAGCACCATGTTGCCCACCATGCTGATCACGGCGAACCGCACCGGCGTGCGGGTATCCTGGCGGGCAAAATAGCCGGGCGCCAACACCTTCACCAGGATAAACCCGGCCAGCCCCAGGCCATAGGTAGACAGACTCATGCTGGCGGCCAGCACATCCAGCTGCCTGAACTCGCCGTGCAGGAACAGCGTCGCCAGCATCGGCAACGCCAACATTACCAAGCCAACGGTTGCCGGTGCTGAAATCAGCAACACCCAGCGCAGCGCCCAGTCGAGCGTGAGCGTGAACCGCTCGGGGTTGGCGCGGGCATGCTCGCTCGCCAGCCGCGGCAGAATCACCGTCCCCAGGGCCACACCGAAAATCCCGAGCGGAAACTCCACCAGCCGATCGGAAAAATACAGCCAGCTGACACTGCCGGTCACCAGAAACGACGCCAGAATGGTGTCGACCAGCAGATTCACCTGCGCTACCGAGGAGCCGAATACCGCCGGCCCCATCAGCCGGAGAATGCGCCGCACGCCTGGATCGGACCAGCTCAGACGGGGCCAGCTCAACATGCGCAAGCGCGCCAGATACGGCAATTGCATCGACAACTGCAGGATACCGGCGATGAACACGCCGATCGCCAATGCCACGATCGGCTGCTCGACATACTGCGAACCCCAGAGGGCGGCTGCGATCAACACCAGATTGAGCAGCACCGGCGCGAACGCCGGCGGTCCGAAGTTGCCGTAAGTATTGAGCACGCCACCTGCGCACGCTGCCAGCGAGATGAACAGCAGATAGGAAAAAGTCCACCGCAGCATCGTCACAGCCAGCTCGAAGCGCGCCGGATCGTCGATGAAGCCGGGCGCGAACAGGCGCACCACCCACGGCGCAAAGACGATGCCGAGCGCGGTGATCAGCAGCAGTACCAGCCCCAGCGCGCCTACGGTTTCGGCAACCAAGCGGCGCACCTGCTCCGGCTGGCGCGTCTCCTTATACTCAGCCACCACCGGCACAAAAGCCTGCGAGAAGGCGCCCTCAGCAAACAGGCGGCGCATGAAGTTGGGGATCTTGAAGGCGACGAAAAAGGCGTCAGTGGCCGCACCCGAGCCAAACATCGCACCGACCACGACGTCCCTGACGAGGCCGAGCACGCGCGAGACCAACGTCAACGAGCCAAAAGTCGCAATCGACCGAAACAGACCTTTTTTCATCGACTATCCGCTGGCGGCTGGAGACTAGTGGTTCAGGCTTGGTTACGCCAGACAGCCCTTCCATCGGGCTGCCAGCCACGGCATGCATATTAAATAAAGATGCGACCGACGCGCCTGGGCATCATAACGACACCAAGCCGTGCCGGACTACGACGTAGGAGTCATTAACAATAGCCCGGCAAGCTCGCGTCGCTTCGGCCCAGCCTGTGACGGGACTATTGCAGCGCGGTACAGATACACCGAACTGTTGTCAGCAGCGCTCAGTGCATTTTTTGGTTGACAAACGGGGGAGGAACCCGGATATTGTCGGGCCTTCCGATCAGCTTGGGCATTTTCCAGGAGTTAACCCTTGGCCAATATCGCGTCTGCACAAAAGCGCGCCCGTCAGGCAGAAAAGCGCCGTCAGCACAACAAGGCTCGCCGCTCGATGCTGCGCACCTACATCAAAAAGGTTGTGCGCGCCATTGACGCCGGCGACAAAGCGCAGGCTGAAGCAGCGTACCAGGCGGCGGTGCCCGTCATCGACACCATGGCTGGCAAGGGTCTGATCCACCAGAACAAGGCCAACCGGCACAAGAGCCGCCTGAATGCTCGCATCAAGGAGATTCAGGCTTCCGCCTGAATCGTCCACACTGGCAAGCGCATCGAAAAAGCCGGCTGAATGCCGGCTTTTTCTTGTCCGTCGCTC
>DASULL010000138.1:0-4198 GCA_036278215.1 Gammaproteobacteria bacterium
AAGTCCCTCGCCGGCAAGGGGGGCTTGCATGGCGGCGAGAGCGCCCCAGGACTGACCAGCAAGGGTCATGAAGGAGCGCAATCGCAATGGCAGCCGACGAAATCCGCAGCGCCAAGCGGCCCAGCTTCGATCCGGAGCTGGTCGATATTGCCAGGTACGCGCAGCAGGCCAAGATCGATTCGGTCGAGGCCTATCAGACCGCCCGCTACTGCCTGATGGATACCCTGGCCTGCGGCCTGCTGGCGTTGAAGTTCCCAGCCTGCACCAAGCTGCTCGGCCCGGTGGTGGAGGGCGCCGAGATGCCCGCCGGCGTCAAGGTCCCCGGTACCCACTACCGGCTGGATCCGGTCACTGCCGCCTGGAACATCGGCGCCATGGTCCGCTGGCTGGACTTCAATGACACTTGGCTGGCTGCCGAGTGGGGCCATCCCTCCGATAACCTGGGCGGTATCCTGGCCATGGCCGATTATCTGTCGCGCCGGCGCGTTGCCGAGAACAAGCCACCGTTGACCATGCGCGACGTGCTCACCGGCATGATCAAGGCGCACGAAATCCAGGGCGTGATCGCGCTCGAGAATTCGTTCAACCGGGTCGGTCTTGACCACGTCATGCTGGTGCGCATCGCCTCCACCGCGGTCTGCACAACGCTGCTGGGCGGCAGCCTGGAAGAGGTCACCAACGCTGTCTCCCATGCCTGGATCGATGGTTCCGCGCTGCGCGCTTACCGCCATGCCCCCCAGGCCGGCCCGCGCAAATCGTGGGCGGCGGGCGACGCCACCTCCCGCGCCGTCCGGTTGGCGCTGATCGCGCTGAAGGGCGAGATCGGCTACCCGGCGGCGTTGTCGGCGCCGACCTGGGGCTTTCAGGATGTGCTGTTCAAGGGCAACAAACTGAAGTTGACCCAGAGCTACGGCAGCTACGTCATGGAGAACGTGCTGTTCAAGATCTCTTTCCCAGCCGAATTCCACGCCCAGACCGCCGTGGAGGCGGCGCTCAAGCTGTATCCCGCAGTCCAGGGCAAGCTCGATCAGATCGAGAAGATCGTCATCGAGACCCAGGAAGCAGGCGTGCGCATCATCGACAAGACCGGCCCGCTGGCCAACCCGGCCGACCGCGACCACTGTATCCAGTACATGGTCGCCATTCCCTTGATCTTCGGCGGCCTCACCGCCGAGCACTACGAGGACAAGGTCGCCGCCGATCCGCGCATCGACGCCCTGCGCGAGAAGATGGAAGTCGTGGAGAACAAGACCTTCACCAAGGAGTATCTGGAGCCGGACAAGCGCGCCATCGGCAACGCGATTCAGGTGTTTTTCAGGGACGGCAGCAGCACCGAGCGGGTGCAGGTCGACTACCCAGTCGGCCACCGCCGCCGCCGCGCCGAGGGCATTCCGCTCTTGCTCGAAAAGTTCGACGCCGCCGTCGACGGCCACTTCTCCGAGAAGCAGGCCGCCGCCATCAAGGCCGCCTGTGCCGACCAGCAGGCGCTGGAGGCAATGCCGGTCAACGAGTTCATGGACCTCTGGTATCTATAGCCCCGCTCGCCGGAAAGACCAAGCCCGGCAATTGCCGGGCTTGGTTTCTTTGCAGGCGAGGTGGTCAGCGCCGCTTTGGGCGGGTTGCTAGGGCAGGTTCGCCTTGATGGTGTCGATCAGCTCCTGAATGTCGGCCTTGCTGAGCTTGCCGGCCCGGTAGAACACCAGCTTGCCGTCCGGTGCGAACACCAGCACGTCGTTGTTGTCGTCATCGACATCCCATTTCTTCACCAGTACCTTGCGCATGTCCTTCAGGTAAATGGTGTTCGGGAATTCTTTCTGCTTGCTTTTTAGCGATCTGTTGATCAGGAAATTGGGCAGCCCGGTTGCCGCCATGTTGATGACGGCAATGGAGCCGTATTTGTCGAGCGGGAAGTGCTCGTTCTTGAGCGCTTCGCTGACGTGGTCGTTGATGTCCTTTTCGTCCGGGTCGACGTAAAACATTACGTAGACCTTGTCCTTGATCTCATCGCTGCTCCACGACTCTCCCGTTACCCGGCCGCCATCCTTGCCGGACAGCGTGACCGTCGGCAGCCGCTCGCCAACCGTCGGTGCGGCCAAGGCGACAAAAGGCAGCAGTGCAATAACACACCCCAGTAGCAAACGCCTCATATGCTCGACTCCTCTCGTTCTTTTTGTGCCGATGGTGCAGGCCAACTACGCGATCATAACTCTAGATGATCTGGTGTCATTTCCGAGCATACACGAAGCCAGGCAGGCTGGCGCCGCTCCCCTATTGAAGTTTCCTTGCCGCTTCCTCATCACTCGTTTGAGTCCGTTTGGAGAAGAGGAATGGCACTTCCGGATAGCCGTAACCGCGTACCGGCGCATACGAAAGAGGCGATAAACCGCCGTATCGACCGGCAGATGCGCTATCGCCTCGAGTATTACGCCCGGCATCCGCAGGAGATCGACGAGCGGCTGCGTCAGCTTGATCGCGAATGGGATGTGGAGCGGGCGCTGGAGGCGAATGCGGCCAGTGTCGGCCTGATCGGACTTCTGCTGGCGTTGCTGCGCGGCCGACGGTACTTGCTGCTGCCGCTGGCGGTATGCGGCTTTCTGCTGCAGCATGCCTTGCAGGGCTGGTGCCCCCCGCTGGCTATTTTTCGGCGCTTAGGCTTGCGCACCCGCGACGAAATCTCGGTCGAACGGCAGGCGCTGAAGATTCTGCGCGGCGACTTCAAAGAGGCCGGCCCCGATATGGGCGCGGACCAGGCGGCAACGCTGGCGCATCGATGAGCGGCGGGCAGGGCGGCTAGCTTAAGCCGCCCATGCAAACGTATTTCACCGATTGGTATTCCTCCAGCCCCTGGTAGGAGCCTTCACGGCCATACCCGGATTGCTTGATCCCGCCAAAGGGCGCCACTTCCGTGGAAATGATCCCCTCATTGACGCCGATCATGCCGGTTTCCAGCGCCTCGGCAACCCGCCAAATACGGCCGATGTCGCGCGAGTAGAAGTAGGCGGCAAGCCCGAACGGCGTCGCGTTGGCCAGCGCTATCGCTTCGGCCTCGTCACGGAAGCGGAACAGCGGCGCCACCGGCCCGAAGGTTTCCTCGCTCGCCACCTTCATGGCCGGAGTGACCTCGGCCAGCACTGTCGGCTGGAAGAAATGCCCGCCAAGCGCGTGCGGTTGGCCACCCGTCAGCAGCCGGGCGCCTTTCTCAAGGGCGTCGGCAATGTGCTCCTGGACCTTGGTTACCGCTCGCTCATTGATCAGCGGCCCTTGCTCGCTGGTCGCGTCGGTGGCCGGGCCTACCCGCAGCTGAGCGACTGCGGCGGCAAGCTTTTCCGCGAACGCGTCGTAGACCTCGTCCTGGACCAGGATGCGATTGGCACAGACGCAGGTCTGGCCGGAGTTGCGGTACTTCGATGCGATGGCGCCGGCTACCGCGGCATCCAGGTCGGCGTCGTTGAAGACGATGAAAGGCGCATTGCCGCCAAGTTCCAGCGACAGGCGCTTGAGAGTGGAGGCCGATTGCCGTGCCAGATGCTTGCCCACCGGGGTAGAGCCGGTGAAGGAAAGCTTGCGTACCCGCTCGTCCTCCAGCCAAGCGTCGGCCACCGGCGCCGCCTGCTCGCGGGAGGCGGGCACGATATTAATAGTGCCCGCCGGTAGACCGGCTTCGTGCGCCAAGCGGGCCAGTGCCAGTGCCGACAGGGGCGTATCTTCCGCCGGCTTGGCCACCACCGTGCAGCCCGCCGCCAGTGCTGGCGCCAGCTTGCGGGCCAGCATGGCGATCGGGAAGTTCCAGGGAGTGATGGCGGCCACCACGCCGACCGGTTCTTTCAGTGCCAGCAGCTTGCGGCCCCGAGTGGGCTCCGGGATGACATCGCCGTAGCTGCGTTTGGCTTCTTCGGCGAACCATTCGATATAGGCGGCGCCATAGGCGACCTCGCCGCGGCTTTCGCTCAGCGGCTTACCCTGTTCCAGCGAGATCAGCTTGGCCAGATCTTCCTGATGCTCACGCACCAGCGCCAGCCATGCCTGCATAAGCGCCGACCGTTGTTTTGCCGGCACCAGCCGCCACTGCGCGAAGGCGGCAGCCGCCGCATCGGCGGCGAGGCCGGCCTCGGCAGCACCGCAGTCGGGCACTTCCGTCAGCAGCTGGCCATTGGCCGGATTGGTTACTGCGAAAGTGGCGCCGCTGGCCGCATCTTGC
>DASULL010000139.1:0-2359 GCA_036278215.1 Gammaproteobacteria bacterium
CTGGATGTGCCGAGCTTCCTGCAATACGCCCGCCTCAGCGGGCTGGCGCCACGCATCGCCATCGCCTCCGGCCGCTGCTTTGCCGGCAACGCGGTGTTCGCCGGCAGCAGCGACCTGCTGATCGCCACTGAGAACGCCAGCCTCGGCATGGCCGGCCCGGCCATGATCGAAGGCGGCGGCCTGGGTGTGTACGCGCCGGAGGAGGTCGGTCCGGCCAGTGTGCAGGCCGCCAACGGTGTCATTGATTGCTTGGTCAAAGATGAGGTGGAAGCCGCCGTGCTGGCGCGCCAGCTGCTGTCCTACTTCCAGGGCCCGCTGGCCGACTGGCAATGCGCGGACCAGCGTCGGCTGCGCCACAGCATCCCGGAGAACCGGCTGCGCGCCTACGACGTCCGCGCGCTGATCGACACTCTGGCCGACACCGGCTCGGTGCTCGAGCTGCGCCGCCAGTTCGCCCCCGGCATGATCACCGCCTTGGTCCGCATCGAAGGCCGGCCGCTGGGCCTGCTCGCCAACAACCCACAGCACCTGGGCGGCGCCATCGACGCCGACGGCGCCGACAAGGCCGCCCGCTTCATGCAGCTGTGCGACGCCTTTGATCTGCCCATTCTCAGTCTGTGCGACACCCCCGGCTTCATGGTCGGACCGGAGGCCGAGAAGACCGCGCTGGTGCGCCACACCAGCCGCATGTTCGTCACCGCCGCCAGCCTGAGCGTGCCGTTCTTCACCATCGTCCTGCGCAAGGGCTACGGTCTGGGCGCCATGGGTATGGCCGGCGGCTCCTTCCATACGCCGTTCTTCAACGCCGCCTGGCCCACCGGCGAGTTCGGCGGCATGGGCCTGGAAGGCGCAGTGCGGCTGGCCTATCGCAAGGAGCTGGAAGCCGAGGCCGGCCCAGCCGCCCGCGAGGCCCTGTTCAGCAAGCTGGTGGCCGAGTCCTACGAGCGCGGCAAGGCGCTCAGCATGGCGGTGTCGCTGGAAATCGACGCCGTCATCGACCCAGCTGAATCCCGTGCCTGGATCGTCCGCGGCCTGCGCTCGGTCAACCCGCCGCTACCGCGCGCCGGCAAGAAGCGGCCGATGATCGATACTTGGTAGGGGGGAGGGTTCACCTCAGAGACGCGGAGAGCACAGAGGGAGAGAGAAAACTCACCACAAAGACACAAACGCAAAATCTCCTTCGTGATCTTTGTGTGCTTTGTGCCTTTGTGGTCAGTCCCTCTGCTGCGCCATATACACATCGAACCGGGTGCTGCGGCCGTCGATGTTGTGGCTGGGTGGCCGGCCCGGCAGCGGCGCGGCGCGGCGGGGGCGCTTGACTACTAGCCGGCGCGGCGCGCAGGCGAGGGCGGTTTGGAACAGTGCCTCAAAATCGGTCGCCGGGCCGAGCAGGGCACGCAGCAGCTGCATGTCCTTTTTAACCTGCCCCTTGGTGCTGTCCTCCGGGTACATCGGGTCGAGGTAGATCGCTGCGGCGGCGGTGGTTGCGGCAAGAGTAGGCAGTAGCGCCAGGGCGTCGCCGGTGTGTAAAGACATGCGGGCGACGGTGGCGGCGAGCGCCGGATCTTGCCGGCCGCGTTCCAGGGCGTCGGCCAGCAGTGCGGCAATGACCGGCGAGCGCTCAATCAGGTGCACTCGCGCGCCCAGGCTGGCGAGTACGAAGGCGTCTTTGCCGAGGCCTGCGGTGGCGTCGATGATCGTCAGTTCCTGGCCGCCCTTGAGTCCAACCGCCCGCGCGACCGCCTCGCCGCGCAGCGAGGTTGCGCGTTGCCGTGCCAGCGGAACGAAGTCGGCCCGTACCGCGCCCGGCGCACCGGGACGGGTGTCGCGCAGTGCTAAGCCGCGCGCATCCAGTTGCAGTACCAGGCCCGCGCTCGGCAGGGCCGGCAATAGCGGCAGGGACAGCCGGTGGGCGAGCGCCGCGGCAGCTTCGAGGTGTGGCCGAGCGTCGCTGAAAACGCCTACTAAGTCGTGCTGGCCTGGCGTGGTTGTCATGATGAACTTAGAGAGTCTCGCAGAAGCTCGAGGGCGAACCGTTCAGGCAGCAGACTGCAGCGGCTGTTTACCAAGACTGGGTGGCGGCATCTTTCCCCCTGCGTGTTTCGCGTCTCTCTGGCCGACTGTTGCCGCGGTATGCTATCACCGCTAGGCGAAGGCAGGGTTTGTTGACGCGCCGGAGCGCGCCTGCGACGATCCAGCGTCGACACGCTTGCCAGGGCCGCTTAACGTTGCCGTGTTCTTGCAACCCATTCCCAACGGGCCGCCCAGGCCGGCCGCGCACCAGTTTCCGACTCGCTGACTGTGGAGGGCAGAGCGATGCTTGAGCAGCCGAATAACGATGGTTTTCTGCCGCTGTCGA
>DASULL010000140.1:0-3805 GCA_036278215.1 Gammaproteobacteria bacterium
CGGCGAAGACCTCGAGTCGCCGGGCCACGTCGCCCGCGCCGACGGGATCCGCGAAGAGGACGAAGTTGCCCCACCAGAACGTCGGGTTCGCGGGCGTGCGAACGACGATGTGCCGTTCACGGTGATCGATCTCGCTGCCGCCGAGCCCGAGCACCATGAGATCCGTCCTGAACCCGAGCGAGGCGACGTCCGGCAATGCAGGGAGGAGGATTCGAACCTCCGAAGGCTGAGCCAGCAGATTTACAGTCTGCCCCCTTTAACCACTCGGGAATCCCTCCGGGCGTAAACGGCGTAGTTTCATCACAGAAGCTCGCCGTGTCAACCACTGTCAGCAGATACAAGCGTACCCGCCGCCAGCGGTGCGCAAGTATAACCGCATGTTTCTGCTTTGGCGAGCGTTGTTGTGATCGTCAGCAGCATTGAAACGCAGACAAAGGACGCTCATGTAATTCGCTAGCGGCAAAGCACAGCAAGGATGAAGCCGCAGGCCGGATAGGAGCATCCATTGAACAATAAAACCATTCTGGTGACCGGCGGGGCCGGTTACATCGGCAGCCACGTGGTCAAGCAGCTAGGTGCGCGCGGAGAGCCGGTTGTCGTGCTGGACAATCTTTCCACCGGATTTGCCGATGCCGTACTGTACGGCGAGCTGGTAGTCGGCGACACCGGCGATCGCCAGCTGGTACTAGAACTGCTGCGCGACAAGCGTATCGGCACGGTGATGCACTTTGCAGCCCATACAGTCGTGCCGGAATCAGTGAGCGACCCGCTCAAGTACTACCGCAACAATACCGTCAACACCTTGAGTCTGCTCGAATGCTGCCAGCAGGCAGGTGTCGACCACTTCATCTTCTCGTCGACCGCGGCGGTCTACGGCATTCCAGAAGGCGGTATTGCACATGAGCACACGCCGACGGCACCGATCAATCCGTACGGCATGTCCAAGCTGATGAGCGAGTCGATGCTGCGAGATGCCGCCGCCGCCAGCAAGCTACGCCATGTAACCCTCCGCTACTTCAACGTAGCCGGCTCGGACCCTGAAGGCCGGATCGGGCAATCGACCGCTGAAGCGACCCTCTTGCTGAAGGTGGCTTGCGAGGCGGCGGTGGGCACCAGGCCCCATGTAGCCGTCTACGGTGCCGATTATCCAACCGCGGATGGCACCGGAGTCCGGGATTATATTCATGTCGAGGACCTTGCCGACGCTCATATCAAGGCACTGGACTACCTGCGCAGCGGCGGCGAATCAACGACGCTGAACTGCGGCTACGGCCACGGCTACAGCGTCCGCGAGGTGTTGCGGATGGTCGAGGAAGTCAACGGTGTCTCGCTGAAAATCCGGGAGGAACCCCGCCGTGCCGGCGACCCACCCGCGTTGATCGCCAATGCTGAAAAGATTCGCACCACCCTAGGTTGGACCCCGCGCTTCGACGATCTCAGAGAGATCGTGCGCACATCGCTGGCCTGGGAGCGGACACTGGCGGCCAGGAAGAGGCTGGAATCCTCGTCACCGACGATACAGCGCGCCTTACCAGGCTAGCCGCAAAGCCCTCAGACAAGCCCCTCCTCCTCCCTAGAGGCGCCTTCTTCAGACGCTTCTGGGGCCACCCCCCCTTGTCGCACGCCCTTCAAGCCGCAGCGCGACGCTCCCGCCGAAACCAGTCGATCAGGATTCGCGTGATCCGTGCGGCGGCATGACCATCCCAGAACTCCGGCTGGCGCAGCTCGGCAGGCTTCAGTTGCCGAACTTCTTGAATGGCCGCGCTGATGGCCTCGTAGCGGTTACCCACCAGACGGTTGGTGCCCTCTTCAATGGTGATCGGCCGCTCGGTGTTAGGCCGCAGTGTCAGGCATGGGATGCGCAGGATCGTGCTTTCCTCCTGGATACCGCCACTGTCGGTGAGAATCAGGCTGCTATTCGCCATCAAGTTGACGAAGTCGAGGTAGCCAAGCGGTTCCAGCAGGCGGATGCCGCTCTGCTCCGAGAGCAGCGGCTCCAACCCAAATTCGCGAAAACGCGCGAGCGAGCGCGGATGCACCGGGAACATCACCGGCATATCAGCGCCAAGCTTAACCAGGGCGCGAGCGATTTCCCGCAGCACGGCGGGAGTATCGACGTTGCCGGGGCGGTGCAGCGTCACGACGGCATAAGGCCGGGGCCGGCCAGCGGCATCCAGCAAACCAAGCTGCGGTAAGGTGGGCTGTTGCAGGGCCCGATCGCGGTGTTTCAGCAGCGAGTCGATCATAACGTTGCCAACAAAGTGGATTTTTTCCTCCGGCACCCCCTCGCGACGCAGCGCCTCGCTGGCGATGCGGTCGGTAGTAAACAGCAGGTCGGAGATAGCATCGGTTACCCGCCGGTTGATCTCTTCCGGCATGCTCATGTCGCCGCTGCGCAAGCCAGCCTCCACATGCGCAACGGGAATGCCCAGCTTCTTGGCGTCTATCGCGCAGGCCATGGTCGAGTTGACATCACCGACGACCAGTAGCAGATCTGGACGCTCGGCCAGTAGAACATGCTCAAACGCCTCCATGATCCGACCGGTCTGCTGACCGTGAGAGCCAGAGCCGATGTTGAGGTTGATATCCGGGCGAGGCATGCCAAGCTGTTCGAAAAACAGCTCGGACATGGCCCGGTCATAGTGCTGACCGGTATGTACCAGCACCTGCTGTACACGCGAACCGGCATCCCGGTCACCGTTGTAGGCGTTAAAGGCATCGATAATTGGCGCAACTTTCATGAAATTTGGCCGTGCGCCCACAACGTGCAAGATCTTCATCCTGATTTCTCCGTTTGATGGCTTCCGATACAGCGCTTCTGCTCCTGAAACGTGGAGTCGACGATCACCCGCATGCGCTCTATGCGCACAGGCGTCACGTCCTGATGCACCGGCAAGGTGAACAGGCGCGCGGCAAAATCGCGCGCCTGCGGCAGATCGCCATGCACCAGCCCGGCCGGCATATCCCGCACTTCCGGCAGCACGCTACCGTACAAAGCAGATGCGCCCAGCCCGGCGTGGTTCAAAGCGCGCACTACCCGCTCACGGTCGACCGCAGTCGGCGCAAGCAGCGGATAGCGCAGCAACTGCGGCCGGCTGCCGCAAGCAGCGGCAAGATCGGTCAGACCGGCACCGGCGCGAGCAGGACCGGAGCGCAGCCGCCGAATCGTGTCGCTCTGTTTCCGTTGCCGCTCCACCGCGGCGCCCAGCGCCTGCTGCCGTACCGGATCCATGGCGGCGATGCTGCTCAGCGGCTGATAACCGGTTTCCCCCAAGCCAAGCGGCAGCGCTTGCGGAATCCAGTAAAGCCATGGCCGGCG
The DNA here is from genome assembly GCA_036278215.1 of Gammaproteobacteria bacterium. Classification (GTDB taxonomy): domain Bacteria; phylum Pseudomonadota; class Gammaproteobacteria; order Nitrococcales; family AK92; genus JAAYIK01. The sequence goes on from DASULL010000140.1 coordinate 3,320, forward strand.
CAGGCAGTTGTAGGCGATGATCTCAAGCTGGGTGCGCCGGCGGCTGCCGCTGACTCCGGCCGGCTTGGGCAGACTGGCAGCAAGCATCGGCTCACGGCACAAGACGGCGCCCCCGCCAAGCAGGCTGACGGGCTTACCACGGCCGAAACTCAAAATGACCAAATCGGCCCGCTGCTCATCGATACCGACAGGGGGGTAGGCCTGGGCACTGTCTTCGATCAGCAGCGCACCGGTTGCTCGAGTAAGCTCGGCGAGCGCATCCAGCCGTTCGGGAATGCCCAGAAAGTTGACGGCAATGACTGCGGCGGTGTTGCTGCCTACCGCCGCAGTCAGTTCCGCCAGAGCCAGCCAGGGCCGGCCCGGTTCCAGGTCGACCAGTACCGGCTGAGCGCCGGCGTACAGCACGGCACTGACCAGAGCCGGGCAGCCATAGCCAGGCAACACCACTTCCCGCCGGCCGGGGCGCACTGCCAGCGCCGCGGTTAC